>JAGXSG010000003.1 GCA_018333995.1 Clostridiales bacterium
TCGTCCTGTGGATTCTGGGGATAGTGTGGACAAGCCGCCCTGCTCAGACCGCACAAACGCTGCGATCGACCGCTTGTCACATCGGTGCGCGGATCTCACGATTTCCGTTGCTTCTCGCCCGGGATGGCGCATAATCCTACTTGCGAGGTCGTTGAAGAACTCAGATGGGCCGAAGCCGCAAGGTGGACGGTTCGTTCGAGGAAAGCAGCGGCCTCGCGCTTTTTGCGCTCATGTGACCCCCGCAAGGGCGCACCGCAATCTCAAGATGAGTATATCCACGCCAGGGACGACATTGCCTAACACCTCACGGGGAAGTCGCGTACGACAATCTCGACACCGGACGTGACCGCTTCCTCCACGATGCGCTCGACCTCCCTGAGGACGATCGTGGTCCGGTCCCGTCGACGGTGACGGTTGTCGTCCCCATAACGGTCGGGCCGGCCGCACACACAGCGCACTTCATCGCCGCCTCCTGAAGCCCTCGTGCCAGCGCCGGGCACTCGGTCGGTACACAGTCACTACGGTTATCGCATTGCTCGGCCGAGAAGACGGCTCCTCAACTCCCGTCGCTCACTCCCCACCCGAGGCCCATAGGCTGAGCGCATTCTTGCGCCTTCGCGCAGCAAGTACTAATCCGAGTGGTACTTATTCCACGAGGCAGCAAGTTTCGGGATTGTCCTTTACCAATCCGGTAAACTCTTGTACCTTTACCATATCGGTAAAGTCCGGGGACGAGGTCTCATGGAGGTCGACTACGCCACGAAGAAGCTCGCTGACACCCTCACCCAGCACAAACGGAGGGTGCGAGAGTATGGCGCCCTCGCCGAGAAGATCCACCGCCGCATACTGGAGCTGATAGCGGCTGACACCCTCGAGGTTATGCGCTTCGCTCCGGGCAGATGTCACGAACTGAAAGGTGACAGGGCTGGTCAACTCGCGGTCAGCATCACCGGCAACGTCCGTCTCGTCTTTCGGCCGCACGATGACCCTCCCCCTACGAAAGACGATGGCGGCCTCGACTGGACAGCTGTCACGGCGATCACCATCTTGGAGGTAACGGACTACCATGGCGACTAAGTACACCTACGACCCTAGAACCGACCTGCCTGTCGCTCCAGGAGAGACCATCCGGGAGATTCTCGAAGAGCGGGGAATCCTGCAGGCCGACTTCGCCGTGCGCCTAGGCAAGACCGAGAAGTTCGTGAGCCAGCTCGTCAACGGCAGGGCCTCGCTCACGCATGACACTGCTATCGAGCTGGAGAGGGTTCTTGGAGTCCCGTCATCATTCTGGAACAAGCTCGAGTCTATCTACCGCGATGCACTTGCACATCAGCGCCAGAAGACCGATGCGGCGGCACAGGCCGAGTGGGCGAAGTCGTTTCCACTCAAAGTAATGGAATCGCACGGCTGGATCGCGCGCGAAACCGGTTCAGCCGAGCAGGCCGAGGAGCTCCTCCGCTACTTCGGTGTCGCCACGATCGATGCCTACCAAGACTACTGGGGCGCGGATAAGCGGCTCGCCGCACGAATGAGCACGGCCTACACCGCCGAGACGCCCGCCATCACCGCATGGCTGCGCGCGGGAGAGCGCCAGGCGGAAGGGATTCGCACCGAACCGTTCAACGAGGCGGCGTTCCGCGAAGTTCTTGGTGAACTGCGCTCAGCGACCAGTATGCACCCGGAGGAGTGGCAGCCCATCATAGTGAAACGCTGCGCCGCCGCCGGTGTCGCCGTCGTGTTCGTGCCCGATCTACCCAGGACCCGCTGTCACGCGGTCAGCTGGTGGGCTAACCGGTCACGTGCGGTGATTCAGCTTGGTCTCAGATACAAAACCGATGACCAGTTGTGGTTCAGCTTCTTCCACGAGGCGGGACACGTGCTCCTGGACGAACGGCGCAGCGGTCGCATCTCTGACCTCAACGGCGACCCGCTAGCCGAGGAACGAGCGAACGCATTCGCCGCCGACTTCCTGATCCCGCCCGAGAACTACGAAGCGTTCAGGTCGCAACCCGGTCGCCTGAGCAAGACCAGCGTGAAGGCATTCGCCGAGGAGATCGGAATCGCACCGAGCATCTTAGTCGGACGACTGCAGCGCGAGGGGGTCATTCCGTTCAGCCACATGAACGCCCTCAAGACGAAGCTGGATTGGACCGGCTAGCTCTTGCGGTTATGAGGACTTCCACCCCGCACCCTCCTCGGCGGCCATCTGTGGCTGCTCGGCCTGGGCCGCCTCGGCGAGGAAGTCGTCCTCTTCGTGCTTGCCTTCGCTTCGGCTCTTCTCGACGCGCACCATCACGGGGATGCGGGTGAAGAGTCCGGAGAGCAGCGCCTCTCCAGTGTTGAGATTGGGCAGCGTCATCGCCTCGTCCTCGCCCATCGTCTCGACCACGTCGCGGATGTAGCGCTGGTCGTTGGGGTTGACGATGCGCAGGACGAGGAAGCTGTTGGCCTGCGAGAGCACGGTCGCGTCGATGCGGCTCGGGCGCTGCGAGATGAAGACGAGGCCCATGCCGTACTTGCGGCCCTCGGTGGCGATCTGCTTGATGATGGGGAGCGAGGGTGCGCCGGAGCCATCGATGCGGTTGGGGACGTGGCGTGGTAGTGAGCGTATCCCCAAGCGTCATCATGTCCGAGCTCGACGAGAAAGTAGCCGACGTCCTCCAGAGCGGCAGCCTCCTACGATCGAAAGAACGGTCTGATTCAATCGTCTTCGACTAGCGATCATCGAGTACGACCTGCCCGTCGAAATTGACGTAGACCGGCGTGATCGATCCTCGTTTCTCACCTACGCCCACGCGATACATGACCACAAACTGCGACCGCAGCATCGCCCCGAACGAGTTCTGGCTGTCCACATAGCCGGATACACGAACCTCTCCGGATTCCTTCTCGAACCCCCATCCGTCGAGGGGGCTCAGGAAGCTGCCCGGAAACTTCGCAGTGCTGGGAGACTTCAAGATTGCCTTGATCAGGATTTCCGTGCGGGCTTTAATCTCCGTGGGACCGCCTACATCGTCCCAGTACACGTAGTCAATGTTCCGCTTACCGCCCGAGTACAGCTTATCGAGATTCTCGTCCATCACTTCCGAGACCTCGTCTCCACGAAACATCACACCGTAACGCACGCCGACCATCGAGTCCCGCGATTCGACCAGGAACGTATCACCCTCGTCGGTGGCATCTCGCCCGACAACCTCGCCGATGTACTTGATGCCAGCGACGTGTGCAACGTCGATGAACGCTCGCGCCTGGACGTCAGACATCCCGCCTGACGTCAACCGCTGATACTCTTCCGTCCCCCGAACTGCCTCGAGAGCCGCCTGTCGCTCGGCCTCATCTTGTGCTGCCCGTTCCTCTTCGGCCCGCCTCTTCTCCTGCGCGAGCTCAGCCTCTCGCTCAGCCGATTCCTTCTGAACTGTCGCGACTCGCTCCGCCTCGAGCCTCTCCTGCTCTGCAATGCTCTCAGCCTCCAGTCGCTCTTGATCTGCGAGCCGTTGCTGTTCCTCTCTCTCGAGACGGGCGGCCCGCTCCCGTTCCTGCTCCTGCTGCTGCGCAAGCCGTTGCGCTTCAGCCTCTGCCTTATACGACGGCGAGTGCAGCGAGTCAGCAACAGCAAAGCTCACGAAGAACAGAATCAAACACGTAGCGAACCCGATGGCATTAGCAAGCACGTTCCTTCGCTTGAAGAGAGGAAGTCTTTCCCTGTAGCCGAAATCCGACAGCGCGAGCGCGGGAGTTATCAGCAAGAGGGAGAGCATCACGCCCTTGAGCACCTGAAGGAAGATGTCTCGAGCATCGGCTGAGGGCGATGCGGATGGCAAAACCGCGAAGAGCGTGAAGAGCAGCCAGAACACGTAGTATGCCAATGCAAGCACCATCTTGACCGGACTCCGCGACCTGAAGCCAAGGAGTCTGCCGCTGCGACAATCTGGAATCTCTGCACTCGCGTTTTCGTCCACCCGAAGAGAAATCGCCCATACGCGCATGTCTTCCGAGAGCCACGCAATCTGATCGAACGCGTCGTACTCAAGCACCTGTTCGAGCGTTACTGAAGTCCCGCCGATGGCGAATGCCCCGCTGAGGTGGTCGTACGTCAACTCCCGGCCATCAACGTACGTGCCGATCTGCTGCATCCCACTCCCTTGTCCAGCGCTTGTGTTCTCGTACAAGTCCATCCGACATCCCCCTGTGTCGACGAAACGCAGATTGCGCTCCAGCCGAAACGCGGCTCCCGCCCCGCTCGTGACCCTACCCCCGCCATACTTCCTCCACATGCCACGCGAGCAGTTCACGGTCCGGCTGCAACTCCTGTGCGGCTGGCACGTAGAGCTGCCGGCCAGCCTCAGCATAGTAGGTACGCCCGTTGTGGAAGTCGTCATACAATGCATCGCTGATAGCGAAGCGGTACTCCGACGTGACGGTCACATAACCGAGGTCAAACAACTTGTGGATGTCGCTGCGCAGGAGTAAACCGTTGCACACGTCATGCGTGCCGCCCGCCGAGTAGGGCTTGATGTGTGCGGCTTCGAGCACGGGCAGCGAATGCTCCCCGGTCACCGCGCACGCGCGATCATAGGCGTCAAGGACAGACACGCGAAAGATGCCCTGGCCGAGCCTCGGTGCAACGAGCGCGGGTTCGCCGTAGCGGTCGGCGGGGACTTCGGCAATGCCTAGCTGTCCGCCCAGCCCGGCGGAGCGCTCGAGGCATGCGGTGAAGATCCGCAGTCCCTCGCCTGTAGTGAGATCCTCGCCTCGACCGCTCACGATATTGGGAGCCCAGTCATCCGGTTCACGAATCCAGAGGGCCTCAGGGAAGAAGATCGGACTCGCGACCATGATGCAACCGATGTGGTAGTCGCCGGGGCGCTCGGGCGGGACA
This sequence comes from Clostridiales bacterium, assembly GCA_018333995.1. Classification (NCBI taxonomy): domain Bacteria; kingdom Bacillati; phylum Bacillota; class Clostridia; order Eubacteriales; species Clostridiales bacterium. Next base: position 4,880 of record JAGXSG010000003.1, read on the forward strand.
CTCTTGTTGCGCCTACGGTAGCACTCGATGCGGGCACGCATCTCGTCGAAGTCACGAGCGCCGTTTGTGATCCCGAAGCTCTCCCACGCAAGCCACGCAGGCAGCACACTGAACCGGGCGAAGTAGCCGAAGCCGGCAATGGCGTTGTGCGGTGCCTTCAGGCGGAAGAAGAACGGTTCACCGGGCCGGATCGCCTTGAAACCTCGGCCGCCTGACGGCTGCCAGAAGTTGACCTCGTCGAGCGAGGGCTGGCTGCCGAGGAACCGGTACCACTCGTAGTCGGTGTTGCCGATGTAGCCCCGCATGGAGGCCTCCCCGCGCCTCGTCCGCTACACACCTCTGCGGAGGAGGATAGCATGAGTGCGCCGACCAACTGCCCGCTCCACCTGAGGCTCGCTCGCCCATTCTGCTACCCTGAGCGCACCCACAACCCGTCCCCTCGGGAGCCGCCGATGCTCGTCTACCAGGCCACCAAGCAGGAGTTCATGGATGATGTGGACCGCGACGCCATCGTCGACCACATCACGGCAGCATTCGAGCGCAAGGTTCATCGCGCCAACCCCCGTGAGGTGGAGTCTTGGCGCAACTCGATGCAGTACATGTATCGCGTACTCAACACTGACGCCCTTCCCGGTGGCTGCGGCGTGGCCATCGAGTTCGGCGTGCCATACACGAGCAGCCGCATCGACTTCCTATTCACTGGAAGACACGACGACGAGCGTGACTCGGCGGTCATCGTCGAACTCAAGCAGTGGAGCGAACTTGAAGCGGTCCCGGAGAAAGACGCGATCATCCGAACCTTCGTCGGCGGCGCGCACCGCGAGGTCTCTCACCCCTCGTATCAGGCGTGGTCGTACGCGCGGATGATCGAGGACTACAACGAGGCGGTCCGTGACGCACAGATCGAACTCATTCCCTGCGCATACCTGCACAACTATCGCGCCGCCGAGGGCTACGACCCCCTCCTCGACCCCGCGTACCTCGAATACCTCGAGCGCGCGCCTGCGTTCTGCCACGGTGATGCGCTCGCGCTACGGGACTTCATCTGCCGTCACATCACCCACGCCGACGACGGCCAGGTGCTCTACCACATCGAGAGCGGTCGGCTGCGCCCGTCGAAGTCACTGCAAGATGCGCTCTCCAGCATGCTCGACGGCAACCAGGAGTTCGTGATGATCGACGACCAGAAGGTCGTCTTCGAGCAAGCCGTCTCTCTCGCGCACGAGGCGCAGCGCACCGGCGAGAAGCACGTACTCATCATCCGAGGCGGCCCGGGCACGGGTAAGTCCGTAGTAGCCGTAAACCTACTCGTGCGCCTTACTGCGGCGAACATGGTCGTGCAGTACGTCTCCAAGAACGCCGCACCGCGCAATGCCTACTCCGCGCTGCTTCGCGCACGCAAGCGCACCAAAGCCTACATCGACAATCTGTTCCGTGGCTCGGGCGCGTTCCACGAGCTGACTGCAGAAGCCTTCGACGCGCTGGTGGTTGACGAAGCCCACCGCCTGAACGAGAAGTCGGGCATGTACGGCAACCTCGGCGAGAACCAGATCAAGGAACTCATCTCGGCGGCGCGGTTCACGGTCTTCTTCATCGATGAGAGTCAGCGCGTGACCCTGCGCGATGCCGGGACCGTCTCCGACATCCACGCGCACGCCCTCGCACTCAGCGCGCACGTCCACGAGACCGACCTGTTCTCGCAGTTCCGCTGCAACGGCTCGGAGGGCTACCTCACGTGGCTCGACGACGTCCTGGGAATCCGTCCTGCCGAGGAGCAGATCACGAACCTCGACTACGACTTCCGCGTCTTCGACGACCCAAACGAGATGCACGCCGAGATCGAGCGACTGAACGAGACCGCCAACAAGTCGCGTGTCGTGGCCGGCTACTGCTGGGACTGGGACGGCTCGAAGCGCTCCGACCCCGGCCACCACGACATCGACATGCCGCAGCACGGCTACAAGCGGTCGTGGAACCTCGGCTCGACGCCCACGTGGGCGATCGACGAGGGCTCGGTCGATCAGGTGGGCTGCATCCACACCTGCCAGGGGCTTGAGTTCGACTACGTGGGCGTGATCGTCGGCGACGACATGCGATCCGAGGACGGCCGGATCGTCACCGACGCCGCCGCGCGCTCGAAGATGGACTCCTCGCTCAAAGGTATCAAGAAGCTCGCGAGGGACGATTCCGAACGCGCCGCTCGCATCGCAGACGAGCTGATTCGCAACACCTACCGCGTGCTCATGACGCGTGGCATGAAGGGGTGCTTCGTGTTCTGCACGGATGCAGCGTTGGCGGAGTGGATGCGGAAGCAGGTGCCAGACGGGGTAGGTGTTGGTTACGTGCCCGTCTCCACCGCGCCACCCATAGCCGCTGAAGGCTTGGCCGCCGCCACTACCCAAGACCCGCTGGAGGGCTGATACCTATGCTCAACGACCTCACTCGCCGCATCGTCGAATTCCGTGACGAACGCGACTGGAAGCAGTACCACTCACCGCGCAACCTCGCAGCCTCGATCACGATTGAAGCCGCGGAGCTGCTTGAGTGCTTCCAGTGGAGCAGTGACGAGACCATCACCGAAGATGTCGCCCGCCGCCGTGACCAGATCGAGGCCGAGATTGCCGACGTGCTCATCTACGCGCTCCTGCTCGCACACGACACCGGCATCGACCCGGTTGCCGCTATCGAACGCAAGCTCGCAGCGAATGATGCGAAGTACCCGGCGGATAAGGCACGCGGGAAGCGGAACAAGTACACGGAGCTGTAGTCCCCATCACGCCACCGTGCGTGCCCGTGCCCAGGCGGCCGACCGCAAGCAGGACACTCTGGTGCCTGTCGCGACACTCCGCAGGAAGCGCATCGCGGCCAACCAGGATCAACCGGAGCGTCACATTCGGCACAGTACTCTTCGTGATATGACATCAGACCCCCTGAGTCGAGCCAACAACGTGGCGATTCAGTTGAAGCGCTTCCCTCTAATACAGCGCCATCATCACACCCCCTCTGATAGCAGGTCGAGGTAGCTCGAGTAAGCGTACACCCGATTGCGCTTCTTGCCGGTAAGCTCCCGCACGATTCCCAGTTCACCGAGCTTGTCCATAGCAGATGCCGCGGCGGGGTACGAAAGCCCAGTCCACTGTACGACTTCGGGAAGAGCAGCCACCGGCCGGGCCTTCAGCGCCTCGTGAACGCGATGCACCGAGCCTGCCTGTCTCCCGAGTTCACGAATGCGTCCCGCGTCCGCCTCAAACGCCCCTACAAGACTGCGGGCGGTCCGGACGGCGTCATCTGCTGTGGCCTCAACACCTTCAAGAAAGAAAGTGATCCACGTCTCCCAATCACCCTGTTCGCGACATGACATGAGCAGCCGATAGTACTCCTCACGGTGTTGCTTCAGATACAGGCTCAGGTAGAGAAGGGGCTCTCGAAGGAGTCCTGTTGCGCACAGGAAGAGTGTGACCAACAGCCGCCCGACGCGGCCATTGCCGTCCAGAAACGGATGGATCGACTCAAACTGCACGTGAGCAAGCGCTACCTTGATGAGCACCGGTACGCCATCGTCCTCAGCGTGAAGAAACTGCTCCAGTGCCCCCATAGATGCGCCGACCTCATCATGCGGCGGTGGCACGTACAGAGCATTGCCTGGACGCGTGCCTCCGATCCAGTTCTGGCTGCGTCGGAACTCCCCCGGATCCTGCTCGCTTCCCCGGCCCCGGGAAAGGAGAGTCCGGTGAATCTCACGGAGCAGCCGAGAGCTAATCGGGAATCCGTCGTTCAGGCGCCTCATCCCATGCTCCAGGGCGGCAACGTAGTTGCTCACCTCAACGACATCATCGATCGGGACACCGGGTGCCTCCTCCAGTTCGAACAGCAGAAGGTCCGACAGGGATGATTGCGTGCCCTCGATCTGAGACGAAAGTACGGCCTCCTTGCGCACATAGGTGTAGAGAAACAGTCCTGTGTCGGGCAGGAGGGTCGACACGCTGTCGAGCCTGCCGACAGCGAGCGATGCGCGCTCGAGTGGCATCTGCAGTACAGCAAGATCAAGCGGCGGATCGGGCGGCAACGCGGCGGGGACGAAGGCTCGAACCTCCTCGCCACCGTAGACTGTCTTCTCGAACCTTCCGGTTGGACCCCTGCGCACCACTCGCTCCAATGAATGAGAGTTTACTAACGCTCAACACTATTAAACCTTAGTCTGCTAATCTTGAATAGTGAGTGCGTCAGCCGCGGGGAATCGCATCCTGGTCGAGGAACAGGTGATCGAGCGACCAGCGCCCCCCCCTGTCCGGCACCGGCGGTTCCCGCGCCACGAACAACCCCGTCCGGATAGTCGGCCAGCAGACTCTACAGCACGTCCTCCGAGTCGTAGCCCGACTGCAGAAGCAGCGTCAGGTTCCCGTCTCTCCTCATCCTCTGCGATGTCCAGCTGACACGCAGTCTGCGTAAGCACGGCGCACCGACGGCTGGGGCCGGGGAGGTCTCAGGCGAGTTCCGCAGCAAGAAGGGCCGCCCACCGGGCGGCCCTACGCAGCGAGGACTGTCTGAGCCTGAGAACTCCCCGGGCCCCTGACCCCCCACCTACACGTACGTATACAGCTTCCCATACGGCCGATGGCTGACCGGCACCACCTTCGTGAACGGTACCGACAGCACCTCCTCGGCAGCCATCCCAAACCACTCGCAGTACTCCTCGACCACCGGCCGCAGCGCAGCCATATCGGCCTCACCCGCCGCAAACGTCCCCACCTCTTTCCCGCACTGCCACGGCTCGACCTCGCCGCGCACGTAGATCACACCGCCGTGCATGCCCGTGCCCAGATAGCCGCCCACCGGCGGGCCCTCGATGCGCGAGTCCATGCCCAGTAACACGAGCATTCCGCCGGCCATGTACTCGCCAAAGAAGTCGCGCGCCTTGCCGCCGCAGACCATCACGGGCACGTTGCCCTCGTAGGACTTCATGTGGATGCCCACGCGGTAGCCCACATCCCCACGCACGAACACTCGCCCGCCGCGCATGCCGTAGCCCAGCACGTCGCCTGCGTCCCCGTGAACGATCACCTTACCGGCGTTCATCGTGTTACCCACGCCGTCCTGCGCGTTGCCAAAGACCTCGACCACGGGCCCGTCCATGAACATCGCGAGGTCCTGGCCCGCCGTGCCGTGCACCTCGATGTGCACGTCTTTCGCACTCAATCCCGTGCCGATGTAGCGCTGCCCGTTCACGCCGAGCAGCCGCACCGTCTTCGCGCCCGCGTCGATCGCGGTGCGCACGGCAGCGTTTACCTGCTTGTAGTACACCCGCTTCGCGTCGATCGTCGCCGTGTCACCATCGAACGTGACCTCCGGCTCAACCTGCACGTAGCCCTGGATGGGCCCGGCTGCTTCTTTGACCGCTGCCATCTGCCAACGCCTCCTCTAAAGTCCCGCGGGCTTGACGCCCAGGATGTTGCACGTCTGCTCGTCGAGTCCGATCGAGCGCAAGCGTTCGCGGCTTCCGCGCAACGACTCGACCGCGTTCACGCCGAGCGCGCCGAGTATCTCCTGCAGCTCGTGGCTCCATGCGCTGACGAGGTTCACGAGACGCTCGGCACCCCACTCGGGGTCGACGCGCCGCGTGAGCTCGGGCTTTTGCGTGGTGAGCCCCCACGAGCACGAGCCGGTGTGGCACCCCTGGCACATGTGGCACCCCAGCGCCATCAGCGCCGCCGAGCCGATCGCCACCACATCGGCCCCCAGCGCGATGGCCTTGGCCATGTCCGCCGAGGAGCGGATCGAGCCGGCCACCACGATAGATGCCTGGTTGCGGATGCCCTCGTCACGCAACCGCTGATCCACGACCGCGATCGCGATCTCCACCGGTATGCCGATGTGGTCGCGGATGATCTGTGGCGCCGCTCCCGTGCCGCCGCGAAAACCGTCGAGGTAGACGTAGTCTGCCCCGGCGCGCACAATGCCGCTCGCGATCGCGGCGACGTTGTGCACGGCGGCGATCTTCACACCAACCGGCTTGTAGTCGGTCGCCTCCTTGATCGAGTAGATGAGCTGGCGCAGGTCCTCGATCGAGTAGATGTCGTGGTGCGGCGCGGGGCTAATCGCGTCCGAGCCCTGCGGGATCATCCGCGTGGCCGAGACCTCGCGGTCGATCTTCTCGCCCGGCAGGTGCCCGCCGATACCCGGCTTTGCCCCCTGCCCCACCTTGATCTCGATGGCGGCCGCGCGGTTCAGGTACTCCGGGCTCACACCGAAGCGTCCCGAGGCCACCTGCACGATGACGTTATCCGCGTACGGGTAGAGGTCGGCGTGCAGCCCGCCCTCGCCGGTGTTCATGAGGATACCGAGCCGCTCGGCAGCCATCGCAAGCGAGCGGTGCACGGGCAGCGAGACCGAGCCGTAGCTCATCGGCGAGAAGACGATGGGCGTGGCAAGCTCGATGTTCTTGGCGATCTGGTCGCTTTCTGAAAGGCGGAAGCCGCCGTTGCCGTCAGAGACCACTTCTACCGAGTCCGGCTTGCGGCCCAGGTACGTCCGCAACTCCATCGGCTCTCGGAGCGGGTCGATGGAGGGGTTGGTGACCTGGCACGCGTCGAGCACAAGGTGGTCGAATATCTTCTGGTAGGGCTTGTCGTTGCCCATGCCGGTGAGCATAACGCCACCCGTCTCGGCTTGGCGCCAGATGGCGGTGCGCAGACCCGGTGACCAGTTGGCGTTCTCGCGCATCGCAAGATCGTTCTTCTTGATGGTGATGCAGTGCGCCGGGCAGTACGTCACGCAGCGGTGGCACGCGCGGCACTTGGCGTCGTCCGGGATGGGACGCTCGGAGAACGAGTAGACGTTCCACCCGCACTGCTGCACGCACCGGCCGCACTTGTGGCACTTGTCGTAGTCGATGTGGACCTTGAACTCGGGTTGTATCAGAGTCTGCGGCATGATTAGCTCACTCCTACGGTCTCGCGGACCTCGACGCGAGCGATAACCGGCTCGCCGGCCTTGGGCGCCCAGACGCGGTCCGGCGCGTCGAGCACCTCGCGAATAGCGCTCTCTTCCGAGGCGACCATGAGCACCGAGCCCTGGCGGGCGGCAACCAGCGGGCGGAGTTTGATGCGGTCGTTGAGCGCCACCATGCCGCCGTTGAAGCCGAGCACGATCGCGAACGGACCGTTGAGCATGCCCGGGCCATAGACGGCGCGCAACGCGCGCATGACGGCGCGCTCCTGTGGCGGCATGCGGTCGATCTCGGACCACAGCGGGCTCGCGAGCGCCTTGCACGCGAGCTCGATGGGCAACTTGTGGCGCCGCAGCATCAGATCGAAGAGATACGCGGCGACCTCGGTGTCGGTCCCGAGCGAACACGTGTAGCCAAACGCCTCGAGGTAGCGCGAGTTGATGCCGTAGCTCGAGATCTCACCGTTGTGCACGATCGACCAGTCGAGCAGCGTGAAGGGGTGCGCGCCGCCCCACCAGCCCGGCGTGTTGGTGGGAAACCGGTTGTGCCCCACCCACGTGTGGCCCTGGTACTCGTCGAGCCGGTAGTAGTGGCCGATCTCCTCGGGAAAGCCCACTCCCTTAAACGCGCCCATGTTCTTGCCACTGCTCGCGACAAACGCGCCATCGACCGAGGAGTTGACGCGCATGACCACGTGCACAACGAAGTCCTCAGGCGTCATCTCGGCCTCTTCGAGCTTGCGCGCGTTGGGCACGAGGAAGTAGCGCCACAGCAGCGGCGCGTCGCTGATACCTTTCACGCGGCGCGTGGGCATCGGCTCGGCGAGATCGACCTGGAAATTGGCGCGCAGAACCGTCTCTGCGTCATTTCTCGCCCGCTCGTCGTGGTACATCATGTGGAAGCAGAAGTGGTCCGGGAACTCGGGGTAGATGCCATAACCCGCGAATCCGCCGCCAAGCCCGTTGCCGCGGTCGCGCTGCACGGCCATCGCGCGAATTGCGACCTTGCCACTCATAAGTCCGCCGGACTCGTCACAGATGCCCATGAGTCCGCACCCGCCGTGGATCTTGTAAGGCGCCTCGGCACCGTACGCGGGACGCGTGCTAGCACACGTGCCTTCGCGGTCCGTGAACGCCGGCATCCTGGTGGTGGGCATCCGCTCGAGTAGCGGTTCGAAAGCCATCTCTACTCTCCCTCGTTCTCGAAGTGGCGGCCGATCAGCCGCGCTACGGCGTCACCGCCGGTGGCGGGCAGTGGTGCGAGTCCGAGCTTCTTGCGCGCAGACTCTTTGGGCTTGCCGAGCGTTCCGGTCTTAAGGAACGTCTCGTACGCCGAGGTAACCGACTCCGGCCCGCTACCCGCCGCTATCGCGAGCTCCTTGAGCTGCCTGAACGTCTCGGCCATGCCGATGCCGGAATGACACAGCTCCTGACAGGTGTAGCACTCGAGGCACTTCCAGAGCTGGCCGTCGGACACGACCTCGTCGAGATGTCCGCGCACGAGATCGCCGATGATCTCTGTCGGCGCGAACGAGGTGTCGACCTTGCAGACCGGGCAATCATCCTTGCACGCCTGGCACGAGTAGCACGTGCCGAGAAGAGCGACGTCGAAGTGCTCCGCGAGGCGGATCCTATCGACCGTGCGAGAACCCCAGCGCGCGAGGAACGGCTCGACGGAGACGCGGTGCATGGAAAGACCGAACTCCTCGGGCTCGTGACCGTAAGTCAGGGCGAGAAGCTCGGCGAGGTAGAGGACGGGCACGTGGATATCCTCGTTACCGCGCTGCAGCGCTGCCTGGTTGAGGTCGAACTGCTGGAAACAGCTCGGGCACACCACCACGAGTGCGTCGACCTCCTCGCGCTGCACGTCGGCGAGCTTGCGCCGCGCGAACGCGAGCGAGGTCTCCCGCTCGCCTACGCGGTCGAGCGCGCCGCCGCAGCACTGCATCTTGGTGGGGTAGTCGACCACACGCGCGCCGAGCGCGGTGATGAGCGCCTCGACCTTGGTGGGGTGCAGCGGGTCGTCCCAACGCACGGCCGGCTGCGGACGCAGCAGATGGCAGCCGTAGTGGACGGCGATGCGCATCCCCCACAGCGGCTTGACGACCTTCGATGCCACAAGCCCCGTGCCGATCTCGTCGACGAGCCACTCGGCGAAGTGCACGACCTTGTTCGAGCCGCTGTAGTGGAGCTCTTCTGTGGCGAGGCGCTCGTTGATCTCCTCGCGCTCGCGCCACCCGGTGCGCAGATGGCTCTGCGCCTCCTTGAACGTCGAGTAGCAGCCGTTGCACGGGGTCACAACGTCGAGCTCGGCCTGCTCGGTGATGGCGAGGTTGCGAGCGGCTGCGGTAAAAAACGCGCGCTCATCGCTCGCCTTGACGAGGACGCCCTCCGGACAGCACGTGTGGCCTGCAAGCTCGTGCACGGTGGCGCCGAGGTCGTCGAAGACCACACGCGTCGCCTTCTCGATGAACGGGAAGCGCGCCGGGATCGTGCATCCCCAGAACGCTGCGAACTCTCTCATGTCGCGCACCCTCTCTCCAGCCGAGACACCCGGGCGGCCCCGGAAATACAAAAAGCCCGCCACAGCCCTTGGTGGGCCGGGCGAGCTTCATCGCTCGTCACAATGTGAAGTCGACACGCCGTTGTGCCGTCTGCGGACAGTGTAGCACGCAGCGTGCCGCCAAGGAAGCGCAGGTGCCCTGCACGAGCGCCCTGCACAGGTGCCCCGCGCTCGCCCTACTCGAACTCCCCCGCTCCCTACCAGCTACAGCGAGAGCAGCCGGGAGGCGACGAAAAAGTAGATGAGCAGTCCGGTCACATCGACTATCGACGTGATCATCGGACTCGACGCAACCGCGGGATCCCAGCCAATCCTTGTAAAGAAGAATGGCAGAGACATGCCAAACAGGTTCGCCACGAGTACGATGCCCGCCATCGAGATCGCCACCACCACGCCGATCATGACGTTGCCGTGGAACATTCCGAGGAAGAAAGCTCCGCCAGCGAGCGTGATTCCGAGGGCGAGGCCGACCCCTATCTCCTTGAGAAACGTCGTGAACCACTGGTCAAGGGCGACATCGTCGGTCACCAGCGCGCGTACCATCAGCATCGCCGATTGCGACCCGGTGTTGCCCCCGGAGGCGATGAGCATCGGGATGAAGAAGGCAAGCGCGATCACTTCCGTAAGCATCGTCTCGTACGCCGCAACGATAGACGACGAAAAGAGGTTCACGAACAACAAGATCGCAAGCCAGCCGATCCGCTTGCCGTACAGGTCCCGAATGCTCAAACGACGGTAGCTCTGGCGCAGCGGGGCGACTGACGCGGTGCGATGGATGTCCTCGGTGACCTCTTCTTCGAGGACGTCGAACACGTCATCGGCGGTCACGATGCCGATGAGCACGCCCGCCGAGTCCACGACCGGAAGCGCGATCGTGTCGTGGCGCCGCATCTCGCGCACCGCTTCTTCCTGGTCATCGAACGCCGAGACACTCGCGTGCACCGGTTCCATGACATCAACCACGCGTTGCTCGGGCTCGGCGAGGATGAGCCGCCGCAACTCGCACACGCCCTCGAGACGCCAGCCGCTGCCGATCACGTAGAGCACGTCGATCGTCTCGGAATCGCGTCCCCGCTCCCGCACGTGCGAAAGCGCGTGAGCGACGGTCCACTCGGGACGGATGGCAACGTAGTCGGTCGTCGCGAGGCGGCCAACGCTCTCCGATGGATAACCGAGCAACTGGCGCACCTCAGCGAGGTCTTCCGCGCCGAGAAGGTTCAGGAGCTTTTGCGTGATCTCGCCTGGAAGCTCCTCGAAGAGCTCCGTGCGGTCGTCCGGAGCCATCGCGGCGAGCAGGCGGCGTGTCTCCCGATCGGTAAGTCCGCCGAGAATGACGTCCTGGTCGTGGCCGTCAAGGTAGGAAAAGACTTCATCCGACAGATCGCGCGGGAGCAGCCGGAAGACGAGCAGGCGCTCGGGCATCTCCACGCCGAGCAGGAGGTCCGCGACCTCGGGTACTGAGAGCTCGGCGAGCAGGCGGCGTACCGCGAGCCAGTCATGAACGTCTACGAGGGCGCGTACCTCGTCACGCACCTCCTCGATGCTGCTCGTCTCGGTGTGCATGCGCCACCCTCCTCTCGCTCTCGACCGCTTACCTCACCCCGCATCACCCTCCAGCACTCAAGGTTACCCCTCTTGCGCTTCCTCCGCGAGAAGAATCGCGTCAGCAACCTGCTTCAGTGTGATCCGCCGGTCCATCGCGAGCCGCTGTAGGCGGGCAAACGCCTCAGGCTCGGTCATCCCGCGCGCCATCAGCACTCCCTTTGCACGGTCAAGCAACGTTCGCGTCGCGAGCCGCTCGGTAAGGTCAGAAACCTCCTCGGCGAGTTGACTCGCCTCCTTGAAACGCGCGGTCGCGACGTGCATCGCGCAAATGACGTCGGCCTTGGAAAACGGCTTGACGAGGTAGCCCATCGCCCCCGCACGGCACGCCTCCTCGACCTGGGCTGATCCCGAGAACGCCGTCACCATGACGACCGGCGCTATGCGCTCATCCCCGATCACGGCCGCCGCCGCAAGCCCGCTCATCACGGGCATCTCGATGTCCATGAACACGACGTCCGGGGCGAGCGAGCGCGCCATCTCGATGGCGGCGCGTCCGTCCGCGGCCTCGCCCACGACCTCGTGACCGTCCTCTTCTACCATCTCACGCAGGTCCATCCTGATGATGGCCTCGTCTTCGACTATCAGCACGCGCACGGACCTCACTCCTCCTTGGCGGCATCAGCCGCCGTGCCGCCGGACGCACGCAGGGGGACGCATACCGTCACCTTTGTGCCGCGATCCGAGCTAAACGTCAGGGTCCCGCCGAGATCATCACGCACGATCGTGCGAACGATAGCCAACCCCAGATTGCCCGTCGCACCCTCGTCGAATCCAGGCGGCAATCCGCGGCCTTCATCGCGGACAGCGACGATGAGCGTTGCGGGCGATCGCCGCAGTGAAACCGTCACCGCACCGGTGGCGCCGTCGCCCATCCCGTGCTCGATAGCGTTGTGGACGAGTTCGGCGACGACGAGCGCGAGCGAGGTCGCAACGCGGTCTGCAACGGTGCCGGCCTCACCTTCAACCTCTACAATCACGGCTGAGTGTGGGCCGAGCAGTCCGCGTGCCACCATGTCCACCACGATATGAGCAGCTGCGGTGAAGTCGACTTCGTCTCCCGCCGAGATCGCAAGCATGTCGTGGACCACCGCCATAGACGCGATGCGCTCGACCGCCTCGGCGAGCGAACGGCGTGCCTCCTCGCTCTCGGTTCGGCGGGCCTGGATGCGCAGCAGGCTCGCGATCGTCTGCAGGTTGTTCTTCACGCGGTGGTGGATCTCGCGTATGGTCGCTTCCTTAACCGCGAGCTCGCGCTGGCGAGCGTGAGCCTCGGTAAGGTCCTCGACGAGCACGAGCGCTCCGTGGTCGAGGCGCATCGCCCGGTAGTCGAGGACGCGGGCGCCGACCTCGACCTGAGTGTGCGCCGCCCGGCCGGCACGATCGAGCAGGACAGGCGCGAGCGCGACCAAGCCGCCTGGCAAACGTGTGGCCGGCATGCCGGTCACTCTCCCCTCCACCCCCGCGAGCCGCATGATGTTGACAGCGTTGGGACTCGCGTATCCCACCGTGCCGCCCGCGTCGATTCTCAGCACGCCGTCACCCGCCCGGCGGCCCGTCGCAAACGTCTCGCCGTGAGTCGTCGTGAACGGCATCCGCGCAAGGATTCCGAGTACCTCTTCAACCGCGTCCATGAACCGGCGCTCCATCGTGCCTGGCGCCTCGAGCACCTGTAGCGAGATATCGCGAATCACCACAGCAAACACTTCGCCCGACGGGGCGTGGACGGGGTAACTCTTAGTCACGTACGAGATGCCGCCTGTCGTGCGGCGGCGCGTCCCTTCCACCGGTACGCCAACTTGCAGCGCCTCGTACGCCTCCTGTTCGCGCTCAGGCGGGAGCGCGAGTCCTTCCCGAGTCGCGCGGGAGGTAGTCGGCGCCGTCATCGGACGCGCGTCTGCAACTACCGTAAGAACACCCCCCGGTCCGGCAAGCGCAAGAGTCGCGTCAGCGTAGCCGAGATCGGCGATGAGCTGCAGGTTCGCTTCGATCGCCTCGGCGTGTCTGGCGGTTGAGACGGCATTTTCGACGGTGTCTGACATGCGCCGAGTATATCGCGCATCGACAACTAGCCGTTCGTCCGGATGTGGTGACCTTTCGTCATCCACTCACCGATACACCCAGTATGGTCGGCCGATGAGGAGGACGCCCGTGCGCACAGACGGATTCAACGGCACGCTCCAGCGCGAACGTCACTTGAACGCGCTCTCCTACGTGGTCATCGTCGCGCTTATCGCCATCAGTGGTGTCTTGCTGTTCATGTTGCTTACCAGCACGCCCGTCCCTGACGCGTGGCTATTTACGGATCACGTATTCCGAACCGTGTTCACCGGCCTGCTGCTCGCCATAATCTTGTACATGATCGATCAGCGCCGCCGCTTGCGAGGTGAACTCCTGGCGGCCCACCGGCGACTCGAAGATGCGAACCGTGAGATCACCTCCGCCCTCGGCCGCCTCAGCTACGCCCAACACGTAGCCGAGGTCATGACATCGCTTACTCAGACCGACGCGCTCGAGCGCGTTCTCCGAGAGTCAGCCCAGCATTTTGGTGCTGAAGCCGCCGCCGTCGTGGGTGAGGAGGTGACGCTTTTTGCTGACGAGTCGCTTGAGTACTCCGCCGCGCACACCGTTGCGCTCCAGGTCGCTCTCGACGCGGTGCGCGCCGGAAAGCCGATTGAGATCTCGAACACGCAGACCGGTTCAGAAGCGCTCGCCGTGCCACTGCGCATCCGAGGCGAGCTGGCTTCGGTATTGTGCCTCTGGAAATCCGGCGAACCGTTTGACCCGGACCACCTCGAAGGACTCGGCCTCGTCGCCCGGATCATCGAACTCGCCAAGGAAAACCAGCTCCTTCTCGCCGAAGCGCGTACCCAGCTCGCTGGCACACTTCGCACGCTGGCGACCCTCATCGACAGCCGGGTTCCGGAGTACCGGCGCCGTAGCGCGCTGATCGCTGAGCACGTCGTGTCGGTGGGCGGGCGGCTCGGCCTCGAGGAGCGGACGCTCAGCGATTTGCGGATCGCCGCGATGCTCGCTGATGTCGGAATGCTCGAGGTGTCCGACTCGATCATCTTGGCAGAGCGTCCCCTCACACCCGAGGAGACCGCCCAGATCCGGCTCCATCCCGCAAAAGGCGCGTACGTCGCCCGCAACGCCGCGTTCTCGCCCACCGTGCAAGAGGCGATCCGCGACCACCACGAACGCCTCGACGGGTCCGGGTATCCGCGGCGGCTAGTCGGGGACCAGATCGCGATTGGAGCGCGCATCCTTGCGGTTGCCGACTCGTTCAGCTCGATGACGAGTCCGCGGCCGTATCGGCCCGCAATGAGCATTGATCACGCGGTCTCGGAACTCATCCGCGGGGCGGACGTTGTGTACGATCGCAGAGTCGTGCAAGCGTTCATCGAAGTAATCGGCTATAGATCACCTGACCGCGTCACCGCTCAGAGCGCCGATCCGATCGCCGAGCAAGGCCGCGGCCGTACACGCAAGGAGCGTGTCGGGATCAACTAGGCGCATCCGTGCCGCTTCGGTACAATCGGCGAGCGGCACACGTGCCGCACCGTGCCCGGGTGGCGGAACAGGCAGACGCGCCGGTCTCAAAAACCGGTTCCTGAAAGGGAGTGCGGGTTCGATTCCCGCCCCGGGCACCATGTACGAGCAGTGCGCACAGCGCTCAGCCCGCCGAAGGCTCGGACGCTGCCCCGCCGGTGTTGCCGTTACAGCTCCGGGGATGGTCGCGGATATAGTCGACCGCCTCGTCAACCGAGTCGGTCATAAATATCCGGTCGATGTCGCTCGCGTCGATCGTCCCCTCAGCCACGAGCCGCGCTTGAAAGAAATCGATCATCGGCTCCCAGAAGTCGCAGCCCAGCGCCACGAGCGGGAACCCGTCGATCTTGCCGGTCTGCATCAGCGTGAGCGTCTCAAAGAGCTCGTCGAGCGTGCCATACCCGCCGGGCAGGATGACGAACGCGCATGAGTACTTCACGAGCATCACTTTGCGCACAAAGAAGTGCTCGAACTCGATGAGGCGATCGACGTACGGGTTGGCGTGCTGCTCGAACGGAAGATGGATGTTCGCGCCGATCGAGAGTCCGCCGGCCTCTCTCGCACCGCGGTTCGCCGCCTCCATCACGCCGGGTCCCGCCCCCGTCATTACCGCATATCCGCGCGTGGCAAGCGCCGCGCCGAGGCTGCGCGCAAGTGTGTAGTACCGGTGGCCCTCCTCGAAGCGTGCCGAGCCAAACACGGTAACTGTCGGTTCCTCAATCGAGAGAAACTCAAATCCTCGCAAGAACTCCAGGAAGTAGCGCACGGCGCTTTCGACGTTGTCCGAGTGCTTGCGCTTGCCACGCAGAAACTCGGCCTCGGTGCCTTTGACCTGCTCGAGCAAGGACGGCTTCTGGAGCGCCCTGCTAAGCGGCAGGTCACGTCGGGACGCCTCGTACGATCCGCTGTCCGCGTTCACCGCGCCTCCTCACTGTGATAGATCCGGTCTGCGATTTATCACCGGCTGACCGGTGAGCCATTACGCGAGCTACTCCAACAGGTCAAGGACGCGGCACGCCGCTTCGAGGCACGTGACGTGATAGAGCGCCTCCTCGAGCGTTGCGCCGATCGCAAACACTCCGTGTGTCGCGAGCACTGCGATGGGATGCCCAGCGAGCGCCTCGGCAAGTAACGAAGCCGCTTCAGCCGAGCCGATCGTCTCAGCGGCGCGCACCACCGGGACGGCCCCACCGAGCACGTAGAGCGCCTCTGAGTCGACAGGCGTGATCACGTCATAGCGTATCGAGCGCGCAATCGTGTGAACGGGGTGCGCGTGCACGACCGCACGCGTAGCTGTCTCCTCGTAGAGCGCGCGGTGCACGACGAGCTCGCGTGAGCACTCGGCATCGCGATCGCACGCGGACGTCCGCGTCCACACGACGTCCAGGTCGCCCAGACGCCCGAGCATCGCGCCACGTCTCGTGATGAAGATGCGACCGCCGTGGCGCTCCGAGAGGTTGCCGCCATGACTCGAGATCGCTCCAGTCAAAAAGAGGTCACGCCCTACCGCAGAAAACCGCTCACGAACATCCGCGTCGATGATGGGGTCGAGCCGTTCCACGCATCCTCCTTCAGGGGCGCCTCTGCCTCCGCCTCCACCAAAGTCGTCGGCCCTTAGCACTCCACGGTGTCGTGGCCGGATTGCTGGTATTCGAGCGCACGCGCGAGCCGGTAAAAATCACTCCCCCGCTCGATCATCCGGACGCGCGTCTTGAGCGTTGCCGGATCGATCAGGTCGCTAAAGGGCACGTAGGTAAGCTCGAGCTGCTTCTCGACGCTCACCATGTGACCGCTCAAGCCTTCCTCGGCCAGCGCACGGAACGCCCCGAACCCGAGCTGTGTGCCCAAGAGCACGTCGAACGCGCTCGGCTCTGCGCAGCGCGTCTCATACCCGATCTGCTTGTGGCGGACCTTGATTGGCTCCCCGGTGATCGTCTCGTACGCGTTTTCGATCTCGCCCGAAAGCAACCGGCCTACCTGCGCCGCGCCGAGAGTGACGTTGCCGTGCTCATCAACGCTTTGAGGACGCTGGTCGTCGGGCAGGCGATCGGCGAGACCCTCGGCCACGCAGATAATGCCGTACTCGCGACCGTCCGCTTTACGCGCCACGATGAGCTCGGCTAGATCCCGCGCGACCGACCGCGCATCGAAGTCGCCGTCGAAGTCCTCCACGGAAAGCATCCGCGTCGCCTCGCCCGCGATGCCAGAGGCGTACGTGAGCCAGCCCGCCTTGCGGCCCATGAGCTCGAGGACGTACCAGACCTTTGTCGAGCGCGCGTCAGCCCCGAGGTTTCTTATCTCGCCCGCCGCGTAGTGCGCCGCCGAGAAGAACCCGAACGTCCAATCGATCCCGAAGTAATCGTTGTCTATCGTCTTGGGCAGATGGATGATTCGCACGCGCCTGAGCTCAGGCATGAGTCCTTGCATCGTGTAGAGGTAGTTCGCTGTCTTTAACGTGTCATCTCCGCCGATGGACACGAGCGCGTCGATCTCGTGCGCGTCAAACGCGTCGAATACCGCTCTTAGCCTCGCGTTTTTCTCCATGTCTACGAGGTCAGCTGAGGACTCTATCCGCTTGCCGGGGTTCGCGCGCGAGGTGCAAAGCACGATGTCCTTGCGGTTGCGAATCTGCGAGACGTCGTCACGCTTCAGGCACCGGTAGTGCGTGCCTTCCACGAGAGGCGTGGTGGCCGAGTGCCGCTCGAGGTTCTCGTAACCGTCGAGAAAGCCAATGACGCACACGCCTGCGTTTAAGAAGCTCAGTGCCGCGGCAGAGATGACCGCGTTGGCCGCTGGGGCCGGACCGCCAGAGAACAAGATGCCGACGCGCTTGATATCGTGCGAATGACTCACAGAACACACCTCCACACGAGCAGTTCAGGTCGTCGGATGGTACTTACCCGGCGCCTTCCTCGATGACTCCGACCCGGCGCACTCGCTCGTGGCGTGCGGCGACGAGCGCCTCCGCGTCGAGCGGCAAGAGATCCCTGAGTGCGGCTACGACGCGCTCTTTGACCGCACCCATCACGCCAGCCGGATCGCGATGCGCGCCGCCAAGAGGCTCGGCGACGATCTCATCGGCGATACCGAGGCCGACGAGGCGGTCCGCCGTCAGCGAGAGACACGAAGCGACCTCGGCGGCCTTGCTCGCGTCCTTGTGGAGGATCGAGGCGCACGCTTCGGGGCTGATGACCGAGTAATACGAGTTCTCAAGCATGATGAGCCGGTTGCCAAAGCCGATCGCGAGCGCGCCGCCCGAACCGCCCTCGCCGATACCTACGCAGACAACCGGGACGCGCACTCCCGCGAGCACGCTGAGCGCCTCCGCGATCGCCCACGCCTGACCGCGCTCCTCAGCCTCGATACCGGGGTACGCACCCGGCGTGTCTATAAACGTGACGATCGGCAACCCGAAGCGGTCGGCGAGGCGCATGGCGCGGATAGCCTTTCGAAAGCCCTCAGGGTGCGCCATGCCAAAGTTGCGCGCGAGGTTCTCGCGCGTGTTCTTACCCTTACGGTGTCCGAGAACTACCGTTCGCACGCCGCTGATCGTCGCAAGCGCGGCGATAATCGCTTCGTCGTTCCCAAAGAGCCGGTCACCATGGAGCTCTACGACGTCGGTGAAGAGCGTGTCGAGGTACTCCTGCGTCTTGGGCCGGTCCGGATGACGGCTGATCTGGACGCGCTCCCACGGCGCTAGGTCCCGGTACGTCCGTTCGCGGAGCTCTTCTATCTGCTTCGCGAGAGCTTCCACCTCGCCCGAGAGTTCCGGGTTGGCGGTCACATCGATACGGCGCAAACCTTCGAGCTTGGCCTCCAGCTCCGCGAGTGGGCGCTCGAACTCCATCGTGAAGCGGCGGGTCATCGCGCACCACCGCCGTTGGCTCCGGCAAGGTAGTCGAGCACGAGTCCGAGCCGCGCGGGAAGTTGTCCGCGCGGAACAACGTCGTCGACCATGCCATGCGCAAGCAGGTACTCGGCGGACTGGAAGCCCTTGGGCACGCTCTGGCGGATCGTCTGCTCGATGACGCGCGGCCCGGCAAAGCCAATAAGCGCGCCCGGCTCGGCAAAAATGATGTCAGCAAGCACCGCGAAGCTCGCGGTCACGCCGCCCATCGTGGGATCGGTAAGCACCGAGACGTACGGCAGCCGGGCCTCTGAGAGCCTGCGCGCCGCGTCGGCGGTCTTGGCCATCTGCATGAGCGAGAGCATGCCCTCTTGCATGCGCGCTCCGCCCGACGCGATGACAAACACGACGCCGCGCCGCTCCGCGACGGCAAGCTCGAAAGCGCGAGTGACCTTCTCGCCCACCGCTGAGCCCATCGACGCCCCGATGAAGCGGAAATCCATCGCGCCGAGGACCACCTGGTGGCCCGCCACCGTCGCCCTGCCCGTCACGAGCGCCTCGGCGAGCCCGGACTTCTCACGCGCGCCCGCGAGGCTCGCGGCGTAGGGCTTGGCGGCGGTGAAGCCGAGCGGGTCGGTCGAGGTGAGGGCCGCGTCGATCTCCGCGAAGGAGCCGGGGTCGGCGATAAAAGCGATCCGCTCGGCGGAGGTCATCGCAAAGTGGTGCCCGCAGTGAGGGCACACGCGGGCGTTCTCGATGAGCTGGCCCTCGTAGACGATGCGCTTGCAGCCGACGCACTTTACCCACACGCCTTCGGGCACGTCCGCTCGCGACGCCTCTGAGGCACGCGGCGTCGTGTAGCGACTTGATTCGCGTGCCTTGAACCAATCTGAGATGGACAAGTCCGTCCCCTGTGTCGCATCGGTGCCCGCGCGCGGTTGCGCTACGAGATGGTGAAGTCCGCCCGTCCCTCGAAGACTTCGAGCGCCTCATCAGCGGACGCGTCGGCGAGCGTGATCGCGCTGATCGCCTTGGTGAGACGCACCGCCTCGCCGAGCGGGCGCTGGTGGATGTTGCGGCCGGTGGCGTTCCCGGTCGCGTCGCCCACGTGGATCTGCTCCCAGAGCTGGGTGAGGAACGTCTTGGCATCGACGGTCGATCCACCGGCGCACACAAGACCTGTGCGGCCTGAAGCGAGCGAGGCCTCTTTCAGGAGCTCGGCTGAGGAGAAGGCGCTGTTGCCCTTAGGCGGATTGACCTTCACAAAATCAGCGCCGAGGCTCACGGCGACACCGGCGGCGCCGGCGATCAAGTGCGCGTCCTTCTCGTCAGCCACAGCCTTGCCGCGAGGGTACATCCACAGCACGACGAGCATGCCGACACTGTGCGCGTCGGCGATGAGCTGGCCGGCCTCCGCCATCATCTGTGCCTCGTACTCCGAGCCGATGTAGATCGTGTAGCCGAGCCCCACGACGTTGACGCCGTTGTCGCGAAGGTCGATGGCGGTCTGGATGTCGTAGAGCTGCGGCGAGTACGGGTCTTCCTGGCTCGTCTTGACGAGGTGCGTCTTGCTGTTGATCTTGACGAGGTAGTTGATGTCCGGGTAGTCGGCGGCGTACTGGGCGATGAGGCCGCGCTGTCCAGCGAGGATGCCGATCGTGCCCTGCGACCCGATGCGGAACAGGTGCTCGGGATCGGCGTCCTCCGCCGAGATGCCCTCGCCGTAGAAGTCGTCGTTTAGGTGCTCGATCTTCTGGTCGCAGGCGAAGAGCATAAGGCGGCCAGTGCCGCGGGTGGCGGCCATGTAGTTGTCGATGTAGGTCTCGCGTGCCTCGGCAGGCACATCGGCCGGAACACGTACCTGGTCACGGGTAATACTCGGCATGGAAAACCCCTCCTGGTCTATGGTCAGGCTCCGGGATACAGCGCGCCCGCAGGGGCAGGCGCGCTCCTATTCAATGTAGTCGAACGGGGCGGGGTTTTCTAGACGCGACGCGACGGCGCCAACGTAACGCCCACGCCGCCCCTACCCCTCGTAGCGGTTGGTGATCGGCATCCGGCGGTCCTTGCCAAACGCCTTTGGGGTCACCCGTATGCCAACAGGCCCTTGGCGCCTCTTGTACTCAGCGCCATCGACCATGCGGCACACCTGCTCGACCACCTCACGGTCGTGACCGGCGGCGATGATGCGTTCGCGAGAGAAATCGCGCTCGACATAATCGGCAAGGACCGCGTCGAGCACGTCGTAGTGAGGCAGCGTGTCGTAGTCGGTCTGACCGGCGGCGAGCTCGGCGCTCGGTACCTTCTCGATCGTCGAGCGCGGAATGACCTCGCCGGCGCGGTTGCGCCAGCGTGCGAGCTCCCACACGCGCGTCTTGAAGATGTCTTTGATCGGCGCGAACCCGCCAACCATGTCACCGTAGAGCGTCGAGTAGCCCACCGCGAGTTCGCTCTTGTTGCCGGTCGCGAGCACGAGCCAGCCAAACTTGTTCGACAGCGCCATGAGAAACATCCCGCGCACGCGGGCCTGGAGGTTCTCCTCGGTCACGTCAGGATCGTAGCCCGCGAAGTGGGGCTCGAGTGCGTCGAGCATCGCGGCGAAGGGTCTTTCGATCGGAAGCTCGCGGCACTCGAACCCGAGGTTGGCGGCGAGCGCGTGCGAGTCCTCCACGCTGCCTGAAGACGAGTAGCGCGACGGCATCGTCACGCCGTGCACGCGCTTTGCGCCGATCGCGTCAACAGCGACCGTCGCCGTGAGCGCCGAATCAATCCCTCCGGACAACCCGACAACGACCTCGCGAAAACCGTTCTTCTCGACGTAGTCGCGCAGGCCGAGGGTGAGCGCCGCGTAGACCTCCTCGTCGCGGTCTGGGAGTTGCGCGATCGGGCCGCCGCCGGGGATGTCGGCGATCAGCAGGTCCTCCGCGAACGCCGCCGCTCGCGCGACCACGGTACCCGACGGGTCGATGAGCACGGAGCGGCCATCGAAAACGAGCTCGTCCTGACCGCCCACGAGGTTGCAAAACGCGAGCCACACGCCGTTTTCGGCGGCTCGTGCGGCCAGCATCGCCTCACGGTCGGTACCCTTTCCTGTGTGGAACGGCGAAGCCGAGAGGTTCACGAGAACGCGTGCGTCTCGGGCGGCCTCAGCGGCCACCCCGGGGATCCAGACATCCTCACACACCGTCACCGAGACGGTCTCGCCTGCGACCGCGACATGCGACACGGAAGCGCCGGGCTCAAAGTAGCGCTCCTCGTCGAAGACCCCGTAGTTGGGAAGCATCCGCTTGCGGTAGACGTGCTCAACGGCCCCGTCACGGATCAGCGCGGCAGCGTTGTAGAGCACTCCCGCATCGGCGTCGACGAACCCGGCAAGCGTCGCGCCGCCCGCGCACTGCGCCGCCACTCCCTTGAGCGCCTCAAGGTTGTCGTGGACGAAGTGTGCTCGCGCAAGCAGATCCTCCGGGGGATATCCGGTCAGCACGAGCTCGGGAAAGACGGTGAGGTCCGCTCCGGCCCCGTGGGCGCGGTGCATCGCCCGGACAACACGGACGGCGTTTCCCTCGATGTCCCCGACGACTGCGTTCACCTGCGCGAGCGCGATACGCACGGTGCCCCTCTCGGCATGTTGGGTGCTGACGTTGAAAGGATAGCACCCCGCAGGCGCGGTCCTTGCTCACGTGGTTCGATGTGGCTCAAACAAGCCCGGCGATATGCCGATAAAACGGGCAGATACTACCTGTCCCGACGATGGAGGCGCGGGATGGTGCGTAAGGAGATATGTCCGCGATGCCGCGGCGACAAGTACGTGGCCGTTAGGACGGACACGGGCGCGTCAAAGCACCTCAAGTGCCCGGAGTGCAACGGTACCGGCTACAAAGTAAGGGTGGTCCACCACTTTGCCCGGTAGCGAAGACGCCTACCGGACGGCCGTTTTGAGCGCCGCGGCAAGCTCGCGTACGAACTCTCCCACCGTCTGAGGATCGCGTTGCCGCGCCACGATCGCAGAACCGATCACGACGCCGTCTGCGACCACACCCACAGCAGCCGCCTGCGCGGGCGTCGAGACACCAAACCCCACCGCCACCGGCAGCGCCGTAGCGGCTTTCACGCGCACGACGAGTTCCGCAAGCCCAGGGGCTAGCTCGGCGCGCTCTCCCGTGACGCCGGTCGAAGAGACGCAGTAGACAAACCCCTCGGAGGCCGAGCCGATCACCGCAAGCCGCTCCTGCGTGGATGTCGGCGCCGCAAGGAACACGGTGTCAAGGCCGTGCGCGACGTCACGCCACGGCAACGCGGCCTCAGGCGGCATGTCCGGCACGATGACGCCCGACACGCCCGCCGCCCGCATCGCCTCGGCGGCATTGGCAAGTCCAAAACGCATGAGCGGGTTCAGGTACGTCATAAGCGCTACCGGCGGCGCAGGCGCGTCTGGTGTCGATCCGCCGATGAACTCGGCAGCAAGCGAGATCGTCTCGGCGAGGCCAAACCCGTGCTCGCGCGCAATGCCCGCCGCGCTTGCGATGACAGGACCGTCCGCGACGGGGTCGCCGTAGGGCACTCCGAGCTCGATAACGTCAGCTCCGGCGGCCGCGGCGGCGCGCAATGACGCGAGCGACGTCGCACGGTCGGGAAAACCGGCCATCAGGTAGGTGATGAGCGCGGTTCGCCCTGCCGTAAAACCGCGGCTGAGGCCAACCACGGCATGCTGGTTATCCAGAGCCAAGACCCGCCTCCCGCACGATGTCCATATCTTTGTCGCCCCGGCCAGACACGTTTACCACCACGATCGCCTCAGGACCAAGCTCGGCCCCGAGTCTGGGCAACATCGCGAGCGCATGACTGCTCTCGATCGCCGGGATGATGCCCTCGGTTTTCGTGAGCAGGGCGAATGCTTCGAGCGCTTCGGCATCGGTCACGGCTTCGTAGCGTACGAGGCCTTCATCTTTGAGATAGCTGTGCTCAGGTCCCACACCGGGGTAGTCAAGCCCGGCCGAGATCGAATACGCCTCAAGCGGATTGCCGGCGTCGTCTTGAAGCAGGTAGCTGTAGAAGCCGTGCAGCACGCCGGGCGAGCCTTTGGTGAGCGCCGCGCCGTGCTTGTGGGTGTCGACGCCGAGCCCGGCCGCCTCCGCGCCCACAAGGAGCGGGCGCTTGCTCGCCGACAGGGCGCGCAGGAACGGGTAGAACATGCCGATGGCGTTCGAGCCGCCCCCGATACACGCGACGACAGCGTCGGGCGTGCGCTCGAGCCGCCCCTCGAGCTGCACGAGCGTCTCCTCGCCGATCACCTTCTGGAACTCGCGCACGATCGCCGGGTACGGGTGCGGCCCGACCGCGCTGCCGAGAACGTAGAAGGTGTCGTTGACGCGTTCGACCCAGTGGCGGAGCGCGGCGGTGACAGCGTCGGCGAGCGTGCCAGTTCCCTCCGCCACGGGAATGACCTGCGCGCCAAGCAGCCGCATCTTGTAGACGTTGAGGGATTGGCGGCGCATGTCCTCAGTACCCATGAACACCGCGCATTCCAGGCCGAAAAGGGCCGCCGCGGTCGCGGTCGCCACTCCGTGCTGGCCAGCTCCCGTCTCGGCGATGACCCGGAACTTGCCCATGCGGCGCGCGAGCAAACACTGGCCCACGGTGTTGTTGATCTTGTGCGCGCCGGTGTGCGTGAGGTCTTCGCGCTTGAGGTAGACGCGGCCGAGCCCGGTCGCCTCAGCGAGCCGGTCAGCACGGTAGAGCGGTGTGGGACGGCCCACGTAGTCTTGCAGCAACGTGCCAAACTCCCCGGCGAACGCGGGGTCCTCAAGCGCGTGCGAGAACGCCTCGGCAAGTTCATTGAGCGCGGGCACAACCGTCTCAGGCACGAACGTGCCGCCGTACGGTCCAAAAAATCCCTGCGCGTCGGGACTCGAGTACGCGGACTCCGCCGAGGGGAGCAACGACTCTTTCATACTCTCTCCTCCTCATCGGCCGCTCGAACAGCGGCGACGAACGCATGTAGCGCAAGTTTGTCTTTGTAGCGGGGACGCTCCTCCACGCCTGAGGCGACGTCGACCGCGAAGGGGCGCAGCGTTCGCACGGCATCGCCGACGTTTGCTGGCGTAAGACCACCCGCGACCGCCACCGGTATCCAATCGGGCAGCGGAAGCACGCTGTTCCACGCAAACGTGCGTCCGGTACCGCCGTCCTTGCCCTCAACCAAGGTGTCGAGGAGCAGCGCGGCAACGCTCCCGCGATACGCCTCAAGACTCGCTGGATCAAACGCGGGGCCGACCCGCACCGCCTTGACCACGGGAGCGGGAGCATCGACGCACATCTCGGGTGTTTCAGCGCCGTGGAACTGCACGGCCGCCAGGTGAAGCCTCCCGACCGCCTCGGCAACGAAGTGCGCGGGCGCGTCCACAAAGACGCCAACCCGCGCCACGAACGGCGGCACGACCGCGAACACCGCCTCAGCCTGGGAGATCGTGACCTGCCGGAGCGAATCCGTGAGCACTACGCCAACGGCGTCAGCCCCGGCGCGCACAGCTCTCGCCGCGTCTTGCGGCGTGGTAAGACCGCAGATCTTGACCCGTGTCCTGACGTTACGCACGTCACTCCCTTCCCGGCACGACGCTCACGCGCTCTCGCACATTGCGCCGTTGGCAAAATCGTAGTCCTGCAGCTTGTCGCTGTTGTACGCCTCGTATGCCGCCAGATCGAAGTGGCCGTGGCCCGACAAGCAAAACAGGATCGTGCGGTCTTGGCCCGCCTCACGCGCTGCGAGCGCCTCGTCGATCGCCACGCGGATGGCATGGCTCGATTCCGGCGCGGGCAAGATGCCCTCGGCTCGCGCGAACCGCACGGCCGCCTCGAAGCACGCGTTTTGGTGAACGGCGACCGCTTCGATCGCACCTTCCTTCGCAAGCATCGACACGAGTGGCGAATCGCCATGATAACGCAGTCCGCCTGCGTGGATGCCAGCGGGCACGAAATCGTGGCCGAGGGTGTACATGAGCATCTTGGGCGTCATGCCTGCCTCGTCGCCGAGGTCGTAGCGGTACTCGCCCGCGGTGAGCGTGGGGCACGCCTTCGGCTCGACTGCGACAAGGCGCACGTTCGACTTTCCGTCGAGACGGCGCTTGTAGTATGGGAACGAGATACCGGCGAAGTTGGAACCGCCGCCCACGCACGCCACCACGACGTCGGGCTCAACGCCGGCCATCTCCATCTGCAAAATGGCTTCCTCGCCGATGATCGTCTGGTGCAGGCAAACGTGGTTGAGCACACTGCCAAGGCAGTAGTGGGTGTCCTCACGCATCGCTGCGTCCTCGACCGCCTCAGAGATCGCTATGCCGAGCGACCCGAGCGATGAAGGATCGACGTCGAGCACATGGCGGCCCGCGTTCGTGCGGGTGCTGGGCGAGGAGATGACCTCGGCGCCGTAGGTCTCCATGAGGATGCGACGGTACGGTTTCTGGTCATACGAGATGCCCACCATGTAAACGGTGCACTCCATGTCGTAGAGCGCGCACGCGATCGACATTGCGCTGCCCCACTGACCAGCACCGGTCTCGGTCGAGATGCGCTTGATGCCCTCAAGCTTGTTGTAGAACGCCTGCGGGATAGCGGTGTTGGGCTTGTGGCTCCCCGCCGGCGAGACGCCCTCGTACTTGTAGTAGATCTTCACCCCCTCGGGAAGGCCGAGGTCGCGCTCGAGCTGGAGCGCGCGGTTGAGCGGGCTCGGACGGTACGTCTTGTAGACCGCTTGGACCTCCTCGGGAATCTCGATGTAGCGCTCCGGCGACATCTCCTGCTTGATGAGTTCCATCGCAAAGAGCGGGGCGAGCGCCTCGGGGCCAATCGGCTCGTCGGTCTGCGGGTGGAGCGGCGGTGCGAGCGGGGCGGGCAGGTCAGGGATGATGTTGTACCAACTCGTTGGCATGTCCTTCTCGTCGAGCACGAACTTGGTGCGGTCTGACATCTCGATCTCCTCCTTCACGCTGTGCCGGTCAGGTATGGGCTGGCATATCTACGCGGGCGGCGCCTCGTGCGACACCCGTCAACTCTTCAAGCACGTCTTCCGGAAACGGCGCGCGCATGAGCGTCTCGCCCACGAGCACCGCGTGGGCGCCTGCGGCCGCGGCGGCCTCCACGTCTGCTCGCGTGCGCGTGCCGCTGGCCGCGACAACGGTGACGCCGGGTAGCTCCGCTGCCGCCGAGACCACCCGGCGGGCACGTGCGGGATCGACCGCAAGGGTGCGCAGGTCGCGCGCGTTCACGCCGATGAGCGTCGCGCCACACCTGCGCGCGATGGCGAGCTCGGTCTCGTCGACGACCTCCACGAGCGCCTCGAGGTGCAGCGTCGCCGCAAGGTCGAGGTAGTCGCAAAGGCGCTCCTCGCCGAGCACGCTCACCATGAGGAGCACGGCGTCCGCGCCGTGACCGCGGGCGGCGAAGACTTGTGCCGGATCGACCACGAAGTCCTTGGCGAGCACCGGCACCTCAACCGCATCCGCAACGTCCGAGAGGTCCGCGAACGACCCAGCGAAGACCTCCGGCTCGGTGAGCACGCTGATGGCGGCCGCTCCTCCGTCCGTGTAGTGGAGCGCCTGCTTGGACGCCTCGCACTCCGGCGCGATTGGCCCGGCGCTCGGAGAGGCCTTCTTGACCTCGGCGATCACGGCGACATCGGAGCGCTCGGTGAGCGCAGCGGCGAACGGACGCGGAGCGCGCGCGCAACACGCGAGCCGCTCGCGATCGGCTGCAGGCAGCGCGCCGTACTCGGCTGCGATGCGCGCCGTGCGTCGCGCGATCATCTCTGTGAGGAAGTCGCTCACCGTACGCCTCCCGCACCGGAACCGTGCGCCGCCGTGACGGCGAGCCGCCGCGAAACAGCCACGAGCGACTCGAGGGCCGCGAGCGCCCGTCCGGAGTCGATCGACTCGCGTGCGGCGACCACACCGGCCGCGAGATCGTCTGCCGCGCCGGCGGCAAGCAGCGCCGCTCCGGCGTTCATGAGCACGATGTCGCGGTGCGGTCCGTGCGCGCCCTCGAGTACGGACCGCAGAATGCCCGCGTTTGCGGCCGCATCACCGCCGGTGATGCCAGAAAGCGTACCTCGTGCGATGCCGACCTCCTCAGGCGTGACCTCGTAGGTGCGCACCCCGCCTGCGTCCGCGTCATACTCGGCCACGGTGGTCGGGCCGAGCGTCGAGACCTCGTCGAGACCGGGGTACCCGTGTACGACGAGCACCCGCTCGGCGCCGAGACGCCCGGCGACCTCGGCCATGACCGGCGCGAGACGCGCATCGTAGACGCCGAGGAGCTGACGGCGCGCACCGGCCGGATTGGTGAGCGGG
Organism: Clostridiales bacterium; assembly: GCA_018333995.1. Lineage (NCBI taxonomy): Bacteria > Bacillati > Bacillota > Clostridia > Eubacteriales > Clostridiales bacterium. The sequence continues at coordinate 32,730 of JAGXSG010000003.1, forward strand.
CCAAGGACGTTGAAAACGGTGCGGATGCCAATTTCACGCCGCGGACCGGCCGCGTGCCGCATGCTCGCGTGTAGCGAGGGCGCGAACAGGAAGCCCACGTTGCACTCGTCCACGCACCGAGCCATCTGCACCGGGTCGAGGGATACGTCGACACCGAGAGCTTCAAGGACATCAGCCGAGCCCGCCGCGCTCGAGACAGCGCGGTTGCCGTGCTTGGCGACCGCCACGCCCGCGCCAGCAACCACAAACGCGGTCGTCGTCGATATGTTGAAGGTCGCAAGCCCGTCGCCACCGGTCCCGCACGTGTCGATGTAGCGCTCGACGACGGGCCGTACCGCGGTGGCGCGGTCGCGCATCGCGCGCGCGAAGCCGACGATCTCATCGGCGGTCTCGCCCTTCATGCGCATCCCCACGATGAGCGCGCTGATCTGCGCGTCCGTCGCGTCGCCGTCCATGATGGCGCCCATGACCGCGTACGCGTCCTCCTCGGTGAGCGATGCTGCGCAGCTCACCGCCCCGATGGCCGAGGCGATCGCGCGAGCGGTATCGGTCCGCGGGGCGCTTGCGGGGGGCGCGGGCGCGTCCACGCTCGCGGTCCCAAGCGCGGACTCGGCGGGCTGCGCGGCGGGCGCGGCGGGCTCGGCGGGGGCAAGCTCACCCGCGAGCACGAGGAAGTTCGCGAGCAGCTTCGCGCCCTCGGGGGTGAGCACGCTTTCAGGGTGGAACTGCACGCCATAAAGCGGCAGCTCGCGGTGGGTGAGCGCCATCACGACTCCATCGGACGTGCGCGCGTGCACCTCAAGGGCATCGGGCAGGGACTCGACCTCGACGCAAAGGGAGTGGTAGCGCGTCGCGGTGAACGGGCTCGGGATGCCGACGAAAAGTCCGGTGGCGTCGTGGTGCACCTCGTCGGTCTTGCCGTGAACCGGCACCGGCGCTCGGCACACAGTGCCGCCGTAGACATCGGCGATGCACTGGTGGCCAAGACACACGCCGAGGAGCGGCACGCCGGCCCCCGCCGCGGCGCGCACGACATCGCGAGAAACACCCGCGTCATCCGGGGTGCCGGGACCGGGCGAGATGACAATGCCCACGGGGCCAAGCGCAAGGGCGTCTCTTGCGGAGATCTCATCGTTGCGGCGCACCTCGACCTCAGCGCCGAGCGCCGCGAGAAGCTGCACGAGGTTGTAGGTGAAGCTGTCGTAGTTGTCGATGACGAGGATCACGCGGCACCTCCCTCGCTGCGCATCCCGGCGGCCAACTTGAGCGCCTTGTGGAGCGCACGCGCCTTGTACAGGCACTCGTCGTACTCGCGCTCTGGGACGGAGTCGGCGACGATGCCCGCACCAGACTGCAGGTAGGCGCGCCCGCCAGCGAGCACGAACGTGCGAATAGTGATGCACATGTCCATCGCCCCGTCGAGCCCAAAATATCCCACCGTGCCGGCGTACGGTCCACGCGCCGCGGGCTCAAGGTCGGCGATGATCTCCATCGCGCGGACCTTGGGCGCGCCCGAAACCGTCCCCGCCGGGAACGTCGCCTCAAGCGCGTCGACAGCGTCCCTGCCCGGCGCGAGTTCGCCGGTCACGTTGCTGACAATGTGCATCACGTGGCTGTAGTACTCGACCTCCATGAGCTCGTCCACGGAAACGCTGCCCGGCACGCTCACGCGCCCGAGATCGTTTCTTCCGAGATCGACAAGCATGACGTGCTCAGCGCGCTCCTTCTCGTCTGCGAGCAGATCGGCGCGCAAGCGGCCATCCTCGGCGAGATCGGCGCCGCGTGGGCGCGTGCCCGCGAGCGGGCGCGTGAGTACCGTGTTGCCCTCCACGCGCACGAGCGGCTCGGGGCTCGACCCCACGAGCGTCACGTCACGCGTGCGCAGGTAGAACATGTACGGGCTCGGGTTCACCGCGCGCAACACGCGATAGAGATCAACGCCATCGCCGTCGTACGGGGCGCTGAAACGCTGCGAGAGCACGACCTGGAAGATGTCGCCCGCCGCGATGTGCTCCTTGGCGCGCCTGACCTGGCCGAGAAACTCCTCGCGCGACGTGTGCTCGGTGAGCGGGACCTCGGCGGTAACGCCCACGCTACCAAGCTCCGCGCCGCGCGGCCCCTCGTCAATGCGCCTGAGGTAGCCGTTAATGCGGCCGAGCGCGCGGTCGTACGCGGCCTCCGGCGCACCCCCGGGCCTCACCGGCGCAATCACCTGCATGACGCGGCGCGCGTGATCGAACGCCACGACGACGTCGGCCATCATGAAGACGAGATCGGGCACGCCGAGCTCATCGGTCGCGTGCCGGGGGACCTTCTCGAAGGCGGTGGCGGCCTCGTAGCCAACGTAGCCAACCGCGCCGCCCACAAACAGCGGCAATCCCGGCACCCGCGCCACGCGTCCCGCGTCGAGTCTCCGGGCGACCACGCGCAGCGGGTCATCCGCCTGCTCGCCGCTCACGCCGCCGTTTTCCACGACGACCTCGCTCCCGCGCGCGCTCACGACCTCGCGGTCGCCCACACCCAGGAAGCTGTAGCGGCCGAGCCGCTCTCCCCCGACGACGCTCTCAAGCAGGAACGCGTGCTCCGCGCCCTCGGCGAGCGCCATGAACGCGCTGATCGGTGTCGCGAGGTCGGCGTAGACCTCGCGCGCCACGGGGACCACGTCGTGGTCCTCCGCCAACCGCACAAACTCATCTCTGCTCGGCACGATCATGCCCCGCACTCCTTCTCGGCACGTTTCACCTGAGAGATGCGGGGCCCCTAACCTGCCGAGAGAACACAAAGACCCCTCATCCCCAAGGGACGAGAGGTCATCTCGCGGTGCCACCCTTGTTGCCCCGCCACCGTGCGGCGGGACCACTTGTCCTGACAGTACGTGGACGACCGCGCCGCGTTCGCGGTGGCGCTCCGTCCGAATACCCGGTCCCTTGTATCGGTGGGAGTCCGCCGGAACTAGTAGGCGTCGCCGCCGTTGCTCCGGAGCCTCAGGGGTCCATTCCTGCCGGTCGCCCAGGCCGGGTTTCCACCATCCCCGACTCTCTACACTGTGCTGACCGGAGTACTACTCCCCGTCATCGGCGCGTATCCGATTGTAGGCGCGAGTGTAGCATCGTGACGCAACGGGGTGCAAATCGCTCGCGTACCGAATCAGTATCGGACGTTGCACTCACGCCCGGTACGCCTCTGCACAGCGATCAGCGAAGCTCCGCCTGAGCGCGCCTAATCTGGTGTACGATCGGGAGCAACTCCTCGTAGGGCATGCGCTCATGGCGGGTGTCGAGCAGCACCGGGACGCTCATGTATCTCCTCCGCGCGCCCCCTACTTCCGCCTGCTCGCGAGCTCGGCCGCAAGCTCGTCGGGCGAAACACCCTCGCGCACCATCACGACGAGCAGGTGGTAGACGAGATCGCCGATCTCGTAACGCAGCTGCTCGGTGTCGCGGTCGCGGGCGGCGATGATCACCTCGGCGGCCTCCTCACCGATCTTTTTGAGGAGCTTCTCTTGCGGGCCGGCGAGAAGCGCGCTCGTGTAGGAGCCCTCGGGCATCTCGGCTTTGCGCTGCTCGAGCACGGCGAAGAGCTCCTCGAGAACGGGGCCGATGCGCAGGGGCTCGGCCGGGCTCGGCGTGGCAAAAGAGGAGCTGACGGTGTCATCGCTCATGGGGAGCGTCCCCCTCGGCTGCAAGCGGACGGTAGAAACATGTGCGCTCGCCGGTATGGCACGCCACGCCCTGCTGGGAGACGCGCACAAGGAGCGCGTCGGCATCGCAGTCGGCGAGCACCTCGACGACCTGCTGGGTGTTGCCGGACGTCTCACCCTTGCACCAGTACTCCTGGCGCGAGCGGCTCCAAAACCACGTGCGGCCTGTCTCGAGCGTGCGGCGGACCGCCTCGTCGTTCATGTAGGCGACCATGAGCACCTCATCGGTGTCGTGCTGCTGCACGACGGCGCAGATGAGGCCCTTGTCGTCGAACTTCAAGTCCTCGATGCGGACGGACTCACTCACCTGACCCACACTCCTTCCACGGGTGAACGCGCTTCCTCGGCGACCTCGACCCTGCGTACCGGTATGTCGTGGGAAGCAAGGTGGCGCTTGATGTCGGTGATCCTGAACGTGCCAAAATGCAACGTGCTCGCCGCGAGCACCGCGTCGGCGTCCGCCTCGGCGATGACCTCGGCGAAGTGATCGAGCTCTCCCGCGCCGCCGCTCGCTATGACGGGGATTGAAAGCGCGCGGGTGATTGCGCGCGTGAGGGGGATGTCGTAACCGTCGTTGGTGCCGTCACGGTCCATGCTCGTGAGCAGGATCTCCCCGGCACCGAGACGTTCGGCCTCGCGCGCCCACTCGACGGCGTCGAGACCGGTCGCAACGCGCCCGCCATTGATGAAGACCTCCCAGCGCTCCCGCCCGCCGGGAACACGCCGCGCGTCGATCGCCACGACGATGCACTGCGACCCGTAGATGCGGCTCGTCTGGGTGATGAGTCCCGGCTCGCGCACCACAGCGGAGTTGAGCGAGACCTTGTCGGAGCCGGCGAGCAGCATCGCGCGGATGTCGGCCGCCGAGCGCATCCCGCCGCCGACGGTGTACGGGATGAAGACCTCCTCGGCAGTTCGCGCAGCGACCTCGAGCATCGCCGGGCGCTCCTCGTGACTTGCGGTGATGTCGAGAAAGACAAGCTCGTCGGCACCCTCCGCGTCGTAGAACGCGGCGAGTTTAACGGGATCGCCCGCATCGACGAGGTCAACGAAGTTGACACCCTTGACCACGCGCCCGTCGTGCACGTCGAGGCAGGGTATGACGCGCTTCATCAACACGGCAGCGTCACGGCTCCACTCCGTAACCCACGGCGATCGCTTCTGGCAGCGTGAAGCGCCGTTCGTAGAGCGCCACGCCCACGATGACGCCTTCCACCACTGAGCCGAGCGAGGCGAGATCCCGGATGTCGTCGAGTTCTGAGACGCCGCCGGAAGCGATGAGGGGAATGTCGATTTGGTTTGCCAGAGCGCGGTACGCGCCGTAGTTCACACCCGCCTGCATGCCGTCACGCGAGATATCTGTATAAACGACACGCTTTACGCCAAGAAGTTCAAGCTCGCCGATGAGTTCGAGCACGCCGCGCTCGGTGCCCTGACGCCACCCCTCGATCGCGACCTTTCCGTCGCGCGCGTCTATGCCCGCGACCACCGCCTCCGGGTACGCCGCGCACGCCTCGGCAACGAACTCCGGGCTCGTCACGAGGGTCGTGCCGAGCACACACCGCGTGACGCCGGCATCCATGAGGGCCGCAAACGTCGCCATCGAACGGATCCCGCCGCCAGTCTGGACCGGTACATCGACCTCGGCGGCGATACGGCGGATGACCTCGATGTTGGCGGGCACTCCGTCACGCGCACCGTCGAGGTCGACGACGTGGAGCCACTCAGCACCGCTCTCGGCCCACTCGCGCGCCTGCGCGACGGGATCTTCGTTGTACACGGTCACCTGATCGTAGCAGCCCTGCCTCAGGCGCACGGCCCTGCCGTCGAGGACGTCGATTGCGGGAAAGATTTGCATGTGTCACGCACCCTCCAAGACGATCCGGCCAAAATTCGCGAGTACGGCGAGCCCCGCCGCGGAGGACTTCTCCGGGTGGAACTGCACCGCATACGTGCCACCGGAACCCACGGCCGCCGCAAACGGAATTCCGTATACGCTCGCTCCGATAATACAGGAAGTATCTTCCGGAACGACGTGGTATGAGTGCACGAAGTAAAACGCGCTCGCCTCGGCGATCCCCTCGAACAATCGGCTTTCACGCGGGTAGCTCACCGTGTTCCATCCGATGTGCGGCACCTTCACACCGCCTGGCAACCGTTCGCAGCGTCCCGGCACGATTCCGAGACCTTCGTGCTCGCCATCTTCGAGGCCCACATCTGCGAGAAGCTGCATCCCCAGGCAGATCCCCAAAAACGGCGTGCCCGCCGCCACCCGCTCGGCAATGAGTTCCCACACTCCAGAGGCGCGAAGGTTCGCCGCCGCGTCACGAAACGCGCCCACACCCGGCAACACGATTCCGTGGGCCGAGGAGACCTCGGCCGGATCGCCGGTGACAAAGACGCCAGCAACTCCAGCGTGCTCGAAGCCCTTTAGCACACTGCGAAGATTTCCCATCGCGTAGTCGATGAGGGCGATGCGGGGTGCGCCTGCGCTCACAGCGCCCCTTTGGTCGAGGGCACCGTGCCGCCGATGCGCGGATCCACCTCGACGGCATCAGCAAGCGCGCGCGCGACCGCTTTGAACGCCGCCTCCACGATGTGGTGCGCGTTGTCTCCCGCGAGCTTGTGAACGTGCAGCGTAAGGCCCGCGTTGGCGGCGAACGCGGCCAAGAACTCGCGAGCGAGCGAGGTCTCAAACGTGCCGATGAACTCGATCGGCAGCTCGACGTCGTAGGTGAGTCCTCCTCTCCCGGAGATGTCAATCGCCGCGAGCACGAGCGCCTCGTCCATTGGGATGGCCGCCGAGCCGTAGCGCCGGATACCCGCCTTGTCTCCGAGCGCCTTGGCGAGAGCGGCACCAAGACAGATCCCCACGTCTTCCACGGTGTGATGCGCGTCGACCGCCAGATCTCCTGCCGCCTCGACAGAGAGCGTCATGAGACCGTGGCGCCCAAGCGCGTCGAGCATGTGGTCGAAGAACGGCACGCCCGTATCGACGCTCGATGCGCCGGGCGTGTCGATGTCGAGCGCGACGGTGACGCCGGTCTCTTTGGTCGTGCGTGTGATCGAGCCTGTCCTTGGCGTCATCTTGAGCCCAACTCCCCTACCATTCCGTGGCGCACGTGCGCGCCGCTCCCTAAGATCGCCGAGGCGCGCCTCCCGGCGAGAATCTCGGCAACCGCCTCTATGAATCGCTCGTTTTCCGTGTCGCTTCCCACCGTCACGCGGAGGCAACCCTCAAGTCCCGGCGTACGCGAGAAGTCGCGGATAAGCACAGAGTGGTTGTGCAGCAGGTCCCGCCAGACCGCCGAGGCGTGCTCGACCCTGAACAGCACGAAGTTTGCCTCGGAGGGAAAGACCGTGACCTCCTCGAACGCCGTGAGCCCGTGCATGAGCGTGTCGCGGCCCCGCATCAGGTCGCGGATAGATTGCTGGAAGACGACCCGCTCGCGAAAGACCGTCGCCGCCACCCACTGGGCGAACGCGTCGACCGAGTACGGCTGGCGCACCTTGGTGAGCTCGCGGATCACGTCCTCGTGCGCGAGCAGGTACCCGACGCGCAGGCCCGCGAGCGAAAACGCCTTGGAAAACGTACGCAAAATGACGAGGTTGGGGTGACGCTCCATGTGCGGGCGCATCGTGTGACGGCTGAACTCGAAGTACGCCTCGTCGACGAGCACGAGAGCGTCGGTCGCGTTCAAGATGTCGATGAGCACGGTCTCCGGCGCGATGTTGCCCGTGGGGTTGTTGGGGTGCGCGATCATCACAACGTCGATGTCACCTGGGGCAAGGCGCGCAAGGATCGTGTCCGCGTCAAGGGCGAACTCCGGCGTGCGCGGGACACGAACAAGGTTCGTACCCGTGACCTGGGCGTCGATACCGTACATGGTGAAGGTGGGCGGCATATCGAGCAGCGTGCGGCCGGGCCCTCCCCACGCGAGCAGAAGGTCGAAGATGAGCTCGTCTCCACCGTTGCCCACGAGCACGTTTGCGGGCTCGAGACCGTTGGCCTCGGCGATGAGCTCGCGCAACCTGCTCGCCATCGGATCGGGGTAGCGGTTGAAGGGAAACTCTTTGAGGCGCGCCGAGAGCTTCTCGATGATCTCGCCCGGCAGGTTCGACGGATGCTCGTTGGCGGCAAGCGACACGTCGACCTTGATGTCCTTGGCGTCGTACGGGACCAGGTGCTCAAGCTCCGGCCTGGCCGGTCGGATGCGGTTCACGTCTACCCCTCCTCGGCGATCTCGCGCATCGCGGCAAGCCTGAGGCGCACCGCGCGAGCGTGGGCGTCGAGGCCCTCGGCGTCGGCGATGAGCGCCGCGGTGGGGCCGTCGAGCGCAAGCGCTTCGTACGAGTACGAAAGCACTGAGGATTTCTTGACAAAGTCCTCTACGCCAAGCGGGCTCGAGAAGCGCGCGGTGCCGCCGGTAGGAAGCACGTGACTGGGTCCGGCCACGTAGTCGCCGATCGTCTCAGGCGTGAAGTGGCCAAGAAAGATCGCGCCGGCGTTTCGCACCGAGCCGAGAAGTTCAAACGCCTCGGCCATCTGGATCTCGAGGTGCTCGGGGGCGATCAGGTCGACGGTGTCGAGCGCCGCCACGATGTCGGGGCACACCACGACGAGCCCGTTGTCACGAAGCGCGCGCTCGGTCACCTCCCGACGCGGGGAGTCGGCGAGCAGCACGGCGAGCGCCTCTTCGACTTGCGCGGGAAGGTCAGGCTCCGTGGTGACGAGGTAGGTCGCCGCACGCGGGTCGTGCTCGGCCTGCGCCATGAGGTCGATGGCGACAAACGCCGGGAGCGCGGTGTCGTCGGCGAGCACGCAGATCTCGCTAGGACCAGCGAGCATGTCGATTCCCACGTCTCCCATAACCAGCTTCTTGGCAGCGGTCACGTAGGCGTTTCCCGGCCCGACGATCTTGTCGACCCGCGGGATCGACTCGGTGCCAAAGGCAAGCGCCGCCACCGCCTGCGCGCCGCCAACTTTGTAGATCTCGTCCACCCCGGCCTCCGCGGCCGCCGCGAGCGTGTAGGGATTGACGGTGCCGTCCGGTGCCGGCGGCACGACCATCACAACCTGGTCCACCCCCGCCACACGAGCAGGGATCGCCGTCATGAGCACGCTCGACGGGTAGCACGCGCGGCCTCCGGGTACGTAGCATCCCACGCGTCGAAGGGGCGTGACCTTCTGGCCGAGGAAGATGCCGCCCTCCTGTGTGGTGAACCACGAGTGCGGGACCTGGCGCTCGTGATACTCGGCTATCGCGCCCGCCGCAAACGAGATCGCGTCGAGGAACTCGCGGCCCACCATTGCGACGGCGGCGTCGATCTCCTCAGGTGTCACGAGCAGGGTATCGAGGACGGCGCCGTCGAACTTCTCGGTGTACTCTCGCACAGCCGCCTCGCCGCGCTCACGGACCGCCTCGACGATCCTGGCCGCCACGCCAAGAACCTCGGCGTCCAGACCCCCGGAGCGCACGATATCTGACTCCGCAAGGCGCTTTCCGCGTTCAAGGATTATGGTTCGCAACATGTCGGGGTGTACCCCTTTCAGGTCGGGGCGGCAGGCGCCGTCTCTATTCTAGCCCCACGGCGGCGAGACGCTCGGCCAGATCGGTGATCCGGGCGGAATCGGTGCGCAGACTCGCGGGGTTGGCGACAAAGCGCGCGGTCGAAGGAAGCACGTCTTCGACGATACGCAGGTTGTTCTCGCGCAGGGTCGTGCCGGTGGCGGTGATGTCGACGATCTGATCGGCGAGCCCGATCAGCGGTGCGATCTCGATGTTGCCGTGAAGCTTGACGATCTCTACCTGCACACCCTTCGCGGCGAAGTGCCGCTCGGTGATGCGCGGGTATTTGGTCGCGACTCGGATGACGCCGAGGTGACGGTAGTGTCTGGCAACCTCAGCTTCCGAATCGCACGGCTCCGCGACAACGAACCTGCACTCGCCGAAGCCCAGATCGAGCATCTCGACGAGCGCGAGACCGGCTTCAACGAGCGTGTCCTTGCCAACGATCCCGACGTCGACCCCGCCATAGGCGACGTAGGCCGGGATGTCGGTGGGTTTCGCGATCACGAACTCGATCTCGCCCGCCGTCACGATGAGCTGGCGGCCCGCTTCGGCAAGCCGCCCGACGTCGACACCCGCAGATCTCAGCACGCGGAGCGAATCGTCGAAGAGCGCACCCTTGGGGACGGCGAAGCACATGCGGCCTGAGCGCTGCGCGGCGCTCCTGGCGATCATCGCGCACCTCCGCCGGGCGCGGGGGTGCTAGCCGGTGCGGGCAACACCTCGGCGCACGCGCCGTCGCCATCGGCGTCGGCGTCGGCGTCGGCATCGGCATCGGCGTCGAGGCGCACGATCTCGCCGCCCTCGGCGAGCACCACCTCGCGCGCGCCGGCCGCGCGCGCGGCGCACACAGCGTCGGGCGCGGACATCCCCGGGGCGATACGCACACGCAATCCCGTAGCGCGCAGCCGCGCCGCCGCCGCGAAGACCTCGGCGGGAACGGTGCCGCACACGAGCGTGTCGAGTCCGCGCACCGGGATGCTCACTCCCTGCTCGGCAAGCGCGATGTGGAGCCGCTCGATGCCAAGCGCGAACCCGGCGGCCGGAGCGGGCGTGCCGTAGACCGACAGGACCGCGTCGTAGCGGCCACCCCCGCCTATCGCGAGCCCGAGCCCGGGCGCCAAGACTTCGAAAACGACGCCGGTGTAGTAGTCAAAGGAGCGCATCACTCCAAAATCAACGGTCACGCGCGCGGCGGCCCCCGTCGACTCGAGAAGCTCCCACAGAGTGCCAAGTTCGTCGAGCGCCTCGGTGCAGCCGCACTCCCCGGCAACCGCGCGGCACCGCTCGATCGCTTCCATGCCACCCCGGATACGCGGCACGGTCCGGATGGCCTCGGCCACAGCGGGTTCGATGCCCCCGCTCACCGCCAGGCGCTCGATCTCCACGAGATTGCGCTCGTGGGCCGCCGCAAGGACGGCCGAGCGCCACTGCGCATCCCCGCCGGACGCCTCGAGGAGGGCGCGCAAGACCGCGACCGTACCCAGCGCGATCGTGTAGCGGAGCGCGCCGGTCGCGTCGAGAGACTCGGCGAGCATGGTGAGGACTTCTGCGTCCGCGGCGGGACCAGCCGCTCCCACGAGCTCGACTCCGGCCTGGGTGAACTGCCGAGCCTGTCCGCGCAGCGAAACGTGCTCGCGAAAGACGTCTGCGACGTAGCTCAGGCGGTGCGGCCCGGGCGTGTCGCGCAGACGGGAGGAGACGAGCCGCGCGATCGGCACCGTCATCTCAGGGCGCAGCGACAGAAGAACACCGTCAGTGTCAAAGAGGCGAAACGCTCGTCCTTCCAGGCTCGAGCCGGTACCCGCCGCGAGCACCTCGTACTCTTCGGCGACCGGTGTTTCGACTCGACCGTAGCTCCATGCGTCGAACACGCCCGAGAGAGTGTCGGCGATGACGGCGCGTTCCGCCGCCTCCTGCGGGAGCACGTCGCGAAATCCCCGTGGTGTGATTGGCTGCACGATTCCTCCTCCCGGCGTCAGTTGCCGTGTGCGGTCTCGGGCGACACTCTATCACAGTAGAGTGCTGTAGTGCTAGAGCGATGTAGCGCCCAGGTGTCCGCGCACAGATACTCGCGCCAGCGCCCTCCTCCCACTACCGCTCGCTGATCGCCGCCGCCCCAAAGAGTTCGATCAGTTCAGCGTGGAGCCCGGAGGCGCCGGCATCGATCCCGGCGGGCATCTGGAACGTCTTGGTCACGCCATTGCAGCAGACCTCGAGAAGGAGCGCGTCTCGGCCGGGGTACATCTCCACGATGCGCCGAAGCCGATCCGCGCGCCCGTTTTGCAGCACGTCCTCCGAGGCCCGCACGACCACCGTGGACGGAGGGGGCGCGAACGCGGCCCCGTCGAAGGGCTGGACCTCGTGCACGATGAGCTTCACACCGCGATCTGAGTTCTCGATCTTTGCCTTGAGCCGCAAGACCGCGTCGACCGACGCCACAATCCCCGCCCTCTCAAGGACCTGCGGGAAGAGCACCGCCTCGGTGAACCCTTCGAGGTCCTCGAAGGTCAGTATCGCCATCATTCCGCCTCGCTTGGTGGGCTTGCGCGCAACTCCAGTCACGATGCCAGCGAACCATCCCGTCGCGCCGTCTGGCGCCTCGTCGATCTCGCCGAGACTCATCGTGCGCGCATGCGCGATCGCGTCGGCGATCTCGCGCAGCGGGTGGTCCGAGACGTATATGCCGAGCATCTCTTTCTCGAACGCGAGCAGCAGCTTCTTGTCCCACTCGTCGCCGTTGGGCGGCGGCGCGTGATCGGAGAAGCCCGAGCTCTCCTCGGCGGTGAACATGTCAAACATCGAGACCTGTCCGGCCGCCTGATCGCGCTGCCGCCTGAGGGCCGAATCAACGCACGCGTCCATCAGTGAGGTGAGGTGCTTGCGCGTATAACCTGTCGAGTCAAACGCCCCCGCCTTGATGAGCGCGTCGAGCGCCTTTTTGTTGAGCGCGGTCAGGTCGACACGCGTGCAGAAGTCTGTAAGCGAGGTGAACGCCCCGCCCTCCTCACGGGCGGCGATGATGCACTCGACGACCCCCGCGCCCACACCGCGGATGCCAGCGAGGCCAAACCGGATGCCCTCCGGCACGGCGGTGAAGTCGAGGCCCGACGAGTTGACGTCGGGCGGGAGCACGCGCATGCCGGCGCGGTTGCACTCCGCGACGTACTTGACGATCTTGTCGGTCTTGCCGGCGTACGAGGTGAGCACCGCCGCCATGTACTCGGTAGGATAGTGCGCCTTGAGGTAGGCGGTCTGCATCGTGATGAGGCCGTAGGCGGCCGAGTGGCTCTTGTTAAACGCGTACTCGGCGAACTTCTCGATGTCCTCCCACATCCGGGCGGCAAGCTTGGGGTCGTAGCCTTGCGCACGCGCGCCGTCGACCCAGTCGGCTTTGAGCGCGTCGAGCACCTTCTTGTCCTTCTTGCCCATCGCCTTGCGCAGCTTGTCCGCTTTCGCCGCCGAAAAACCGCTCATCTCCATGGAGATGCGCATGACCTGCTCTTGGTAGACGACAGTTCCGTACGTCTCCTCGAGAACCGGTTTGAGGCGGTCGTCGTAGTAGGTGACCTCCGCGCGTCCGTGCTTGCGGTTGACGAAGTCCTTGACCATGCCTGAGCCAAGCGGCCCGGGACGGTACAGCGCCAGCAGCGCGACAATGTCGGCGAATGAGGTGGGCTTCATGTCGCGCAACAGCGCCCGCATGCCCGGCGACTCGACCTGGAACACGCCCACGGTGTCTCCCTGGCGGAGCATCTCGAAGGTTGGCTCATCGTCGAGCGGTATCTCGTCAGGCTTGATCGTGGTGCCATGATTTTCGGCGATGTTTCGCACCGCCTGCGCGATGACGGTGAGGGTACGCAGGCCGAGGAAGTCCATCTTGAGCAGGCCGAGATCCGCGATGACGTTGCCGTCGTACTGCGTGACCACCGCGTCGCCTTTGGTGTCGCGCTTGACCGGCGTGTGCCAGAAGAGCGGGTCGCGGCAGATGACGACGCCCGCGGCGTGCACGCCCTCGCCACGCACGATCCCTTCCAGCGAGCGCGCGGCGTCCACGATGCGCTTGGTGTCGGGGTTAGAGCCGTAATCCTCCCTGAACTCCGGGTTTTGCGCGAGCGAGGAGTCGATGGTCGCTTTGAGGTCATCTACGATCATCTTCGAGATCCTGTCGGGCACCCCGTAGGGATAGCCGAGCACACGGCCCGCGTCGCGTACCGCTGCCCGCGCCTTCATCGTGCCAAACGTGATGATCTGCGCGACCTTGTCCTCGCCGTACTTGTCGCGGACGTAGTCGATGACCTCGCCGCGGCGCTCGTCATCGAAGTCGATGTCGATATCGGGCATCTCGGCACGCTCGGGGTTCAAGAAGCGCTCGAAGAGCAGTCCGTGCTCGATGGGATCGAGACTCGTGACGCCGAGGGCGTAGGCGATGATCGAACCAGCCGCGCTTCCGCGCCCCGGCCCCACGCCAATCCCGCACTCCTTTGCCCACCGCACAAAGTCAGCGACGATGAGGAAGTACGCGGCATACCCCTTGCCGTTGATGACCGCAAGCTCGCGCTTAAGGCGCTCCATCGCCTCGGGCGGCACGGGGTCGCCGTAGCGGCGCACGAGGCCCACGAGGCACTCGGCCTCAAGGAACGACTCTTCCGAGTGCGTGCCAGGAACCTCGAAACGCGGGAAGACGAGCCGGTCAAATTCGATCTCGACGTCGCATCGATTCGCGATCTCTACCGTGTTGGCTATCGCTTCCGGGTACGCCGCCATGATCTCGGCCATCTCACCGGGCGACTTGAGGTAGAACTCATCGCACGAGAACTTCATGCGCCCCTTCGCGTCGAGCGTCGAGCCGGTCCCGATGCAAAGCAGCAGGTCTTGAGCCGCAGCGTGCTCTTTGGCGGTGTAGTGGACGTCGTTGGTGGCGACGAGCGGCAGCCCGAGCTCGGCGGCGAGAGAAGCGGTCTCGCGAGTGATCTGGGCTTGAGTCACGCCGTTGTCGGCGGCAAGTCCCTGGTCTTGGATCTCCAGGTAGAAATCCCCATCCGCAAAGACGCGCGCGTAGCGCATCGCCCACTCGCGAGCCTCCTCAGCCATGCCCAGCTCGAAGGACTTGCTCACGATGCCGCTCATGCACGCGCTTGTCCCGATGAGGCCCTCGGCGTACCGTTCTAGCAACTCAAGGTCTACCTGAGGCTTGTAGTAGAAGCCGCCAACCGACGCCTCGCTCACGAGCGCCATCAGGTTGCGGTAGCCAGTCGCGTTCTTGGCGAGAAGAAGCAGGTGGTAGAGGTCGGGCTTGCCTTCGCGGGTGAACCGCGAGCCCTTGGTGAAGTAGATCTCGCAGCCGATGACCGGCTTGACGCCCACCTCCTTCGCGGCGCGGTAGAACTCAACCGCGCCGTACATCCCGCCGTGGTCGGTGATGGCGAGCGCGGGCATTCCGTACGCCGCAGCGGCCCTTACAAGGTCGTTGACGCGCGCCGCTCCGTCGAGAAGCGAATACTCGGTATGAGTGTGAAGGTGGACAAAGGACATAGCGAGGCGGTCACCGCTTTTCGGTGTGAAGACGGGCGAGTACGGTCCGGTATCCGTCAGCCCCGTAGTTCAGCGCCTTGCTCACCCGGCTGATGGTGGTGGCCGAGGCACCCGTCACGTCCCGGATGTGGTTGTAGTGCTCGCCTGAGGCGAGCAACGCGGCCACGTGGAAGCGCTGAGCCATGTCCTGGATCTCCTTGATTGTGGCCACATCTTGCAGGAACGCGTATGTTTCCTCCGCGTTTTCGAGCGCGAGGAACGCTTGGAGCAACTCGTCGACCTCCGGCGTTCTCAAGCGGTCCGCGGGCATGTCGGTGTGTCGCTCCCCCGTCGATGGTGAACACAAGATGATGTGGTCAGCATAGCACGGAGCGCCGACATTTGGGGCCTGTGGATAGCCGAACGGCTGTTCGCGCGAGACGGGCGGCACGGGGTTGCGATCAGCCCAGCACAACCGGGTTGACGAGACTCCCCACGCCCTCGATGCGCACCTCGACGGTGTCGCCTGAAGCGAGCGGCCCTACGCCCGCGGGCGTGCCGGTCAGGATCACATCGCCGGGCACGAGCGTCATCACGCCGCTCACAAAGCTCACGATCTCGTGGACGCTAAAGATCATGTCGCTCGTTCGCGACGACTGGCGCCGCTCGCCGTTGACGTACGACTCGACAAGCAGGTCGGCTGGATCGGCGTCCGTCTCGATCCACGGGCCGAGCGGGCAAAACCCGTCGAAGCTCTTGGCGCGCGTCCACTGGCCGTCCGTGCGCTGAAGGTCGCGGGCGGTGACGTCGTTGGCGCACACGTAGCCTAAAATGTTCGCGGCCGCATCCTCGAGTGTGGCGTGGCGCGTGCGCCTGCCGATGACAACGCCAAGCTCCGCCTCGTAATCGACGCGCCCCACTCCCGGCGGAATCCGGATAGCGCAGCCGGGACCGCTCACGGCCGTTGGGGGCTTGAGAAACAACACGGGCTCGTCGGGCACCACGTGGCCGAGCTCCTCGGCGTGCGCCCGGTAGTTCACGCCCACGCACACTACCTTGGTGGGAGCAACCGGCGCGATCAGCTCCGCGGAGGCAAGCGCGATGCTCGCCTCACGCTCCCACCGGGCAAACGGTTCGTCTGAGATGAGTGTCACCGTGGTGTTGTCGGCAAGCCCCCAGCGGCAGTCGCCATCCGCAAGCAACCGAACGACCCTCATGCCACACCTCTTGACCCGCTCGACGGGATCCTCTTGGGAGCTAACTTCCATCGAGAACCCGGGTTTCCTGCCGAGGATGTGCGAGTCCGTGCTCGACCGAGTCGACAAGCGCCTCCCACGACGCCTCGATGATGTTCTCCGAGACCCCCACCGTTCCCCAACTCTTCTCCCCGTCCGATGTCTCGATGAGGACGCGCGTCACGGCACGGGTGCCCTTCTTCTCGTCGAGCACACGGACCTTGAAGTCGGTGAGCTCGAACTCGTCGAGGCGCGGGTAGAAGCGGCCTATCGCGATGCGCAGCGCCTTGTCGAGCGCGTTGACGGGGCCGTTACCCTCGGCGGTGGCGATGTAGCGGTGACCGGCGACGTGCAACTTGATCGTCGCCTCGGTCATGACGCGCCCGTCTTCGCGCTTCTCCATGATGCAGCGAAACGACTCCAGCGTAAACGAGGGCTCGTACGAGCCGATGCCTTTCTTGAGCATGATCTCAAGACTCGCGTCGGCGGTCTCGAAGGAGTACCCCTTGTGCTCGAGTTCCTTGACGCTGTCGAGCACCGCTCCGGTGACCGCCGGTTCCCCGGTCAGATCGATGCCGAGTTCTGCCGCCTTCATCGTGAGCGATGCGCGACCGGCGAGCTCGCTCACGACCACGCGAGCGAGGTTGCCCACCGCCGCCGGGCCAACGTGTTCGTAGGCTTCCGGCAGCCGCGCGGCCGCGCTCGCGTGCACGCCTCCCTTGTGCGCGAACGCGCTCGCGCCCACGTAGGGCTGGTGCGGGTCGGGGGCGACGTTGGCGGTCTCGGCGACAAAGTGCGCCACCTCGGTGATAAGCTTGAGTTGATCACGCGAGATGCACGGGCGATCCATCTTGAGCACGAGCGCGGGGATGATCGCCGTCAGGTCCGCGTTACCCGCACGCTCGCCGTAGCCGTTGATCGTCCCCTGCACGTGCGTACATCCGGCCTCGATGGCGAGCAGGGAGTTCGCCACCGCGCATCCACCGTCGTTGTGCGCGTGTATGCCGAGCGGGGCGTCGACCTCAAGGGCCACCACTCCCGTCGCCCGCAAAACCTCGTGCGGCAGGGTGCCGCCGTTGGTGTCGCACAGCACGACCGCGTCAGCGCCCGCCGCAGCCGCGGCGCGCACGACCTCGATCGCGTAGTCGGCGTTGTGCGCGTAGCCGTCGAAGAAGTGCTCGGCGTCGAAGAAGACGGTACGGCCCGCCGCCTTGAGGTAGGCGACCGAGTCGCGCACCATCCGCACGTTTTCCTCGAGCGTTGTTTGGAGCGTCTCGGTGACGTGGAGGTCCCACGCCTTGCCAAAGACGCAGAGCGCCGAGCATCCGGTTGCGAGCAACGCGGATAGACCCTCGTCGTCCTCGGGCGCGGTGTACTTGCGGCACGTCGAGCCAAAAGCTGACACGGCCGCTGTCTCCAACTCAAGCTCGCGCGCCCGCTCGAAGAACTCGGCGTCTTTTGGGTTGGATCCCGGGAAGCCGCCTTCGACATAGTGTATGCCGAGCGTGTCGAGCTTTTGCACGATGCGGAGCTTGTCGTCGACGGAAAGCGAGAGCCCCTCGCGCTGGGTCCCGTCTCTTAGTGTCGTGTCGTAAAGGGTGACCACGATCGCTGCCCTCCCTGGCCTCACACGCGGGTGAGCCACGCTTCATACGCCGCGTCCTCGCCCTTGGCCACACGGAAGAAGCTCTCCTGCAGACCGAGGGTGATCGGACCGGGCTTTCCAATCTCACGTCCGTCGACCGAGTGAACCGGCACGACCTCCGCGGCCGATCCTGTCATGAACATCTCGTCGCACGTGTAGAGGTCCGTGCGCACGAGCGACGTCTCACGGACCTCGATGCCCTTGTCACGCGCGAGCGTCATGATGCTGTCGCGGGTGATGCCCTCAAGGATGCCATCTGAGACGGGCGGCGTGTGGATCACGCCCTTCTTGACGATGAAGAGGTTCTCGCCCGTACCCTCGCACACTCTGCCCTCTTCGTTAAGCAGGATCGCCTCGGCGTAACCGTGACGGTTCGCCTCCACGCGCGCGAGCGAAGAGTTGATGTACTGGCCGGTTGCCTTGACCGCCGGCGGAGTCGAGTTGATCCCGCGCTGACGCCAGCTGGAGACCCCTACCGCAACGCCGTTTGCGAGCGCGTCTTCGCCGAGGTAGGTGTCCCACGGCCACGCGGCGATTACCACGTTGACCGGAGCGGGCATCGGGTCAAGACCCATGACCCCGTACCCCCGAAACGCGATCGGGCGAATATAACAAGAGCTCAGACGGTTGATCCGGATGGTCTCGAGCACGGCTTCGACCGTCTGTTCGACCGAGTAGCCGAGTGTCATGAGCAGCATCCGGGCGCTGCGCTCGAAGCGCTCCATGTGCTCGGTAAGCCGGAAGACCGCTGGTCCGTCAGGAGTCGCGTAGCACCGGATACCCTCAAAGACGCCGGAACCGTAGTGGAGCGCGTGAGTGAGGACGTGCACCTGCGCCGCGTCCCAATCGACGAGCGTGCCATCCATCCAAATCTTGTCGACTTTGGGCAGTGTCATCTGCGCACCCCTCTCCGCGTCAACGAGTGTGCGTATCAGTGTACGCGAGCGGGGGCGCTCGATGTAAGGGGCCTTCCGACGGCTCCCGACGGCTGTCTCCCGCCAGCTGCCAGAGAACGGCGGGCGGTTTGATATACTTTTCATCAACTGCGAAGCGAACCCATCATGCCCGCCTCTGTGACCCTTGGATGTGATATCACTCACCATGCAGCCAGATTCGGAGCGCCCCACAGAGGCGGGGCACGTCCCCGGACCGCAGCACGAGCCGCAGCCCGCGAAGTCCGAGCGTCAGCTCGCGCTCGAGCGCGAGGACAAACGGCGCCGCACCCTGATCGCGCTCAGCACGCTCGCGGTCCTTGCGTTCCTGCTCTTCTTGGTGTCATTCGCATTCGAGGACTCACGCATCGCCGCGGAGTCCGGCACCCGTCCGGTCGCCAACCTGCCAGCGGACACGGCCCGTGTCGAGCCACCTGAAGAGCCGCTCTTCACGCTGCTCCCCGTTTCGCTGACCGGCTACGCCACCAGGGCATACCAAGACACGCCGTACGGCGGCGGCCTTCAGGCGGAAGCCGTCTACGAGCCAGAAGACATGCACCTGCAACTCGCCTCGCCCCTCAACGTGTACGCTCTCCTCACCTTGTGGGACTCTGAAGAAAACGCCCGGCTTCATGTGGAGCGAACCGCAGCCGGTTTCCCGCTTGAAGCCGTCGTCACGGTTGTAGGAGAGAGCGCCGCGCTCGCGTACATGGGCTACGACTCAAACCGCGCCCGCTACTTTGTGGGCCACCAGAAGGGGACGCTCTCCCTCATCACCTACGCGACGTACTCGCGCGGCGGCGTACCGGTCGACCACCGCGACCAGCTGAGGGTCCACGGTCAAGCGCTCTCAACGAAAGTCATCGATCATCTCCACCAGGGATCCGCCGGTGAGTAGCTTAGACGAGCGCGCACGAGAGCGTAGACGCAAGCGCCACGCGCTCGAGGACCGCGCTGTCTTCGTGGTGAAAGCGGCCGTGCTGGCCGCGGTCATCTATGGGTTCACCACCATGAGCGCGGCACCCCTGACCATCACGTGCCGAGGATGCCACTCAGACACGCGCGCGTCACATCAAGCGGCCGCTCACTCTGATCTCTCGTGCAACGCGTGTCACAGCGGGACCACGCTGGCAGACCGGCTCGATTTCCGAGTCCGGTACGCGCGCATGGTCACCTCCCAGATACTTTTCAGGCCCAGCGGGGGCACCGTGGTCACCAACGCCACCTGCGCCGGTTGTCACACGATGGAGATCGCCTCCACGTTCTCAGCCCCCACCGGAGTCCGCATCAGCCACCAGCAAAAGATCGCTGGCGGGTATCAGTGCACCGACTGCCACTCGACAACCGGTCACGCGCTTTCAGGTGCCGCGGAACGCCGCCCGGACATGTTCGTGTGCCTCTCGTGCCACAACACGCTTGAAAACGCCCGTTGCGAGAGCTGCCATACGGAAGAACGGGAGGCCCGTCCGCACTACGTGAGCGAGTGGCGGCTCACGCACGGCGCCAACTGGCGCTCGCTACACGGCATGGGCGAGCTCGCCACGTGCAACATCTGCCACGTCCCCTCGTACTGTGCGAGGTGTCACGGCGTCGAACTGCCGCATCCTTCCGGCTATCTCGCCCGCCACGGTAACGCCGTACTCGCGCCGGAAGCCCGGCAGGTGTGCTTCGATTGTCACGACAACGAGCAGTTCTGCTTTGCGTGCCACCAAGTCGAGATGCCCCATCCGGAAGGATTTTTGCGCGGCCACCTAGAGACGTCACCCGGCACGGAGGAGCGGTGTCTTCGGTGTCACCAAGACACCACGTGCACCGCGTGCCACACCCAGCACGTGCATCCTGGCATCCCGCCAGACATCCTCTCCACTCTGAGAGATCGGCTGGGACTTGAATAGGCAGCTCAGCGACATGACCTGGCGTGACGCCCTCGACATCCTGCTGCTCGATTTGCAGCAGGCGGTCGTGTCGCCCGCCGCCAATCCGACGGTGACGCTGCTCGTACTGCTTATCCTGCTCGTGTTCCTCGCGTTCCTGGCGGCGCTCGGTTTTTCCATCTACATGCTCGTCAGCCGCAAACGCAACAAGGTCACATGGATACGCGTCGCCGCCACGCGCAGAGAGCGCTGGATCAGCCGGTTCGTGCTGCTGGTCTTCTTTGTCACGCTGATGATTCCCATCACGTACTACACGGAGGCCGAGACCAACTGCCTCAACTGCCACTCAGAGGGCAGGGAGCGCCGGGCGCTCGATGAGACCGCGCACCAGACGGTCAGGTGCGTGAAGTGCCACATGGAGCCGGGACTGAGCGGGTACGTGAGCCAGAAGATCGATTTCTCGCGCTGGGTGCGCGAGTACCTCGAGGTCCAAGAGCCTCCTCGCAACGAGCTGATGGACGGACGCGTAGTCGACGCGTCGTGTCTGAGGTGCCACCGCGCCGTGACAGACGGCACGATCACGGTGGGCTACATCCGTGTGAACCACGCGCAGATCGCCACGGGTGACTCCCGCTGTGTCGACTGCCACAACCAGGTCGGACATCCTGGCGTGGTGACGCCCGCGCGCGAACCGCAGATGTCGATTTGCATGCACTGCCATGACGGCGTGCAGGCCAGAGCGGAGTGCGCGGTCTGCCACACGAGGGACGTGGGCGACGGCGCTCGCCCCGCCGAGAGGACCTTCCCCGCGCAGCATGCGATCGACATCGCGTGGAATTACTGCTACGGCTGCCATGACGAGAGCAGAGAGTGCCTGCCATGCCACGGAGTGACCATGCCCCATCCCCCCGACTGGATAGCGGATCGCCAGGTGGTAAGCCACGGCAGGGCGGCGGCGTTCACCAACAAGCAGGTGTGCTGGCGTTGCCACTACTCAGCGGCGGGCCCGTTCACCCAGGGTGACGAGTTTTGCGGACGGTGCCATCGAATCCAAGTCCACGGCCGCGACGAAGACGTGTACTGGTCTCATCGCCGCTTTGAGGCCGCAAGCTGCGTCGGTTTCTGTCATACCGCGAGAAAGTGCACATCGGCATGTCACGAGTACCGGTCGGCCACAACCGCTCCTCCCGCCGTGATGCAGCGGCCGTTCATCGTCCCCGATTACCGGGACCCAGACCTGTTTCCCGTACCGCAACAGTAACGATGGAGCGTGTCCAGACGTTCGAGATCACCAGACAGACCGGCCAGAAACCAGCAGAAGAGGAGTAAACAATGGAACACCTGATGAACGGTGACGCGCACTTCGAAGAAGGCGCGTTTGGCGCGGCGATCGAGGAGTACACGAAAGCGGTGATTCTGGATCCCGCGAACCCGCACGCATATTTCAAGCGAGGACTCGCCTACGCGGAGCTTGAGCAGTTCGACAAAGCGGCCGAGGATTACTCGAAGGCTCTCGAATTCGATCCCGGTAACGCTGCTACCTACTACAAGCGCGGCGTCGCGTTTCACAACACCGGCATGTTGGCTGAGGCAGCAGAGGACTACTCGAGGGCGATAGACCTCGATCCGGACAACGGTCTGGCCTACAACAACCGGGGGATACTCCGTCACCGGGACGGTGATGTGGAAGGAGCAATCGCGGACTATACGCGAGCGATCGAAATCAACCCCGGTGACAGCGCAGCGTACACCAACCGGGGGTTCGCTCTGCAGGAGAAAGGTGACCTCGAACTTGCCATCGCTGACTGCGGCAAGGCAATCGAGCTCGACCCCGCTTCCGCAGTGGCCTACAACAACCGGGGCCAGATCCTGCGAGCCCGGATAGGCCAAGCTCGCACGGAAGCGCTCGCTGATTTCTCAAAAGCGATCGAACTCGATGAATCGTATGCCACCGCTTACGCCAACCGGGCGGCAATGTACCTGGAGGCTGGCCGCGATTACGACGCGTCGCTGGATTTCCGGGCGGCGGCAGAACTCGATCAGAGATACGCCTACGGCCCTGGATTCGCGACCCCACAGCAAGACGAACCGGACTCACCGCCAGCGCAGACCACGCACACCGGGCCTTAAAACCCCCTACTGCGCGGCGAGGCGAAGTTCTGTGGCCACAACTTCAGGAACCGGCCCCGTCCCACCGAGCACGTTGAGTTGGTTGATCGTGGAAAAACGCGACCCGAGAAACCCGGTGACCACCGAGGGAACTGGGATGGTGTCTGGCACGAGGACGAGCGGGTGCCTGGCCGCCGCGATGACGGCACCGGCAGCAAGAGCGTCAGGATAGTTGCGCCCTGTCGCGATGTATACCGCACTCGTTGTGAAACCAGCGCTCGCAAGCGCGTGCTCCACTACAGCAATACCAGTCGCATATCTGTTGATTCCGGCAATCCTGACGGGCGACGTCAGAAGAGCCTCGACCTCCTCCGTGATGACCCCGGTTCCGCCAAGCACGATCGTCTCTGTCACTCCGAGCGTCGAAAGAGCCCCGCTAGTCTGTGCGGGAAGCGTATCGCGGCGGGTCAAGAGAACGGGCACGCCCCTCGCCGCCGCTACCCCGCCCGCTGCGAGCGCATCGGGGAAGTTCTCTCCGGTGGCAACATAGGCGGTCGCAAACCCGCTCACTCCCCGTACGCGGGCAAGCTCGAGCGCGATCCGGGCGGCGGTGTCGTAGCGGTTTTCACCGGCGATCCTCGTGACAGTGATGCCCGCGTTGGAAAGCTGGCCTGCCACCCCGGCAGACACTACTCCCGTGCCGCCCACGATCACCGCACGTGTGGCACCCAGCCGGGTGATCTCAGCCATAAGGTGGGCGGGAAGTGAGGTCGTGGCTGGCACGAGGAGAATCGGTGCCCCCAGCGCGCGTGCGAGCGGCGCGGCGGCAAGCGCGTCAGGGAAGTTCTGTGAAGTCGCAAGCACGACGGTTGGCGCTGTGGTAAACCCGCTCTTCGATATCTCGATGGCGGTCCTGACCCTGTCTGTGCCTGCGATGCGCACGACACGCACTCCAGTGGTAAAGCTCATGGTGTGTGCGGCGGCAAACACGTTGCCTGACATGTCGTTCACCGCGCCTTGCGGGAGATTGAGCGTGTAGCTGGTGCGAGGGTCTAGCTGTGCGCGGGGCAAAACGACTACCCTGCCTTCGCTATGGAGGTCGACGCGGCAATCGATCCGATCGCCCTGCGCCGTTGACAAAGTGATAACGTTAAAGTTCGCCCCCTGCACGATCATCTCGTTAAAGGAAAGTATTACCGGCGTGTCGGGACGAACAGCGTTCGCGCCGTTCGCCGGTGTGGAGGAAACCACGAGTGGGGCGAGAGTGTCGGGCGTGTGGTAATCGAAAAGAGTGCCAAAGTGGCGCAGACCGAACGTGTCGGTAATCGAGCCAACGGGTACCGAGAGGGTATATATCTCATCTGTTAGAAGCGGACGGACCGGATCCACCGTCAGGGTGTCACCGGCGAGCGACACCGTGATCGAAACAGGCACGCCAGAGCGGTTTCTCAAGACCACGTCCGTGAAACGCGGCCCGCTGTGAATGTGTGAGCTGAACGTGAGTGAGAAAACCGTGTCGAGCGGCACGTTGCGAGTCAGGGTCGGCGGATCTGCGGACACGAGCCCAAACGCCTGCGCCGAGCTGTTATCACCCCACCCCACACGCGTTGCGTCGCTCCTCAACGCCAGTGAGTGCATCGCACCAGCGGCTACCGCGTTAACCGGACCGAGCGCAGCAGGCACGATCGCTGCCGGGTCGGTCTGCGTGACACCCGTGTGAGGGTTCCGCCAGCGACCTCCCCAGGCGAAAACCGTGCCAGACTCAGTGAGCGCGAGCGAGTAGCGGGCCCCGCCATCGATGGCGACCACTCCGCTCAGAGTTGATGGCACGCTTGTCTGCCCGTTTTCCGACAAACCCCACGCTATGACCGTTCCATTTGATCTCAGAGCGAGCGAGTGGCTGTGTCCGCACGCGACCGAGACTATGCCGACCAGATTGCTTGGGACGCTTGACTGTCCATGTCTGTTGTCGCCCCACGCGACAACGGTGCCGTTTGACCTGAGGGCCAGAGAGTGTTTGTCTCCAGCCGCTACCGCCACAACACCGCTAAGACCCGCTGGAACACTCGACTGACGTGAATCGTTTGCACCCCACGCGACTACCGTGCCGTTTGATCTCAACGCGAGTGAGTGCTCACCGCCAGCCGCCACGGCGATCACGCCGCTAAGGCCCGGAGGGACCGTTGCCTGCGCCGAATCGTTCGCGCCCCACACTACGACGGTGCCCGCGGACGTGAGCGCGAGCGAGTGCGAACCGCCAGCCGCCACGGCGATCACACCACTCAATCCGGATGGAACCACCGCCTGCCCTGAATCGTTCGAGCCCCACGCGACAACCGTGCCCGCAGACGTGACAGCAAGTGAGTGCGCGTACCCCGCCGATATCTTCGCGGCTGCCTGCGTTGCCTGAGGCACGGTGAGAGCATGAGCGGTCGCGGGAAGGTACGTGAGCGGAATAAACCAGCTTGCGACAAGCGCTGCAAGCACGCCCACGCGAACGAGCACCGTGCTAAACGTTATTCGCGACACGGCGCTCCTCACTCACTGACCAGCTTCGAGACCTGGACACGCCGATGAGTCCTGCTCCCAGTCATGGGGGGGGCGCACCTGTCCGCTTCCCGCTGACCCGGAAGGTGGAGTATCCGCAGCGCCGCCGTCCGGGACATCAGAGCCCGCAGCGTTACCGGCTGCCGGAGCGCCGCTCTCAGCGTCTTGCATATCACCGGCCGCGTCCGATCGATTCGCTGGCGTAATCGTATTCGTACTCTCTATAGCGACCGGCTCCCCGCTACAGGGATCCGTCGCGACAACGCTCGCATCGTTGCCCGGCACGGCGCTTGCGCCATCTGCCAAACTTGAGGAGTAGGAACGCTCACGGCTGCTTTGCCACGACTCCTCAGCCGTGGCCGCCGCAACACCTGCGACGAACAGTAGCGCAGCGGCAAGCATCAACTTCCTCTTGCTGAAAACCCGTCTCACCAATGTCACATCCTTGGTCGCCGCCTGCTCTCAGCGGCCCTGAAGTCCCACGTACTGTAAGCGGCGGATACCGCTCCGGGTCAACGGAGCGGTATCCGGCTTGACTCACATGCGCCTTCTCACACATTCAACTCCCGTGCGAACACACATGTTTCCGCTCGTGTGCACGCCGATACTACCGGTGACACACCGTACAATCTTCCTTGGGCATAACGTTAGCACCGACGTCGAGAGCGTCATGGCAGGCACCACACGCGACTCTGCGCGTGCTGAACGCCCTGGTGGGGGTAGCTGTTCCGTGTTTGAGGTTGTTGATCTGCTGGAGGGTACGGACCACGTTATCCGCCACTAGGCGTCCGCAAAGCTCTGAGCGAAGCAGGTCAGGAGTGAGACCGGTGCCAAGCTGCGCGAGGTACCCGTTTGCCGGGTTGCGATACTGCTCGACGATGTTGTGGCACTGCAGGCTCCGCGGCGTGAAGCCGGTCACCGATTGCCTCCGCACGCTTCCTCCAACTGCAACCTTCGCTGTGTGGTTCAAGAACCAACCAGCGTTACCGACATCCACAAACGGGTGCGGGTCTTCGCAGAAGTGCGCGAATATCTCGTCTATCCTCGCATTCGTCAAACCGCGCGTGGTGGCTATCTCGGTCACGACGGCGCAACTAATAGCTATACCGCATGTCGCACCCCAGCCAGCCATACCGGCCGCGCCGAACGCTGTCGGGGTCAAGGTCACGGCCATGCCAGGAGTGGCGCGGCTGTACGCGCCGTGCATGTACTCCCAGGGACTACGCACGCCACTACCGGTTAGATAGGTGGTCTCAAGCACTACTGCATCGATTATCACTGAAACCAGTGCATGGTAGGCTGCGTTCGCTCAACCACCGCCCGCGACGAACTGGTTGAAGCCACGCACGGCGGCCAACTGGCATGCAGCTTCAAACGTCGCAGGAGTACTCCACGCGACCGGCCAGTGCAGGTTCTGCGCGGTGAAGGGGCCGATGGCCGCATCCGCGTACGCCTTGTCAGTGCCTACCGCAAGCTGGCCTACGCCGTAACCGGCTGCCAGGATTCCCGCGCCTATCAGCATCTCCCTACGAGAGATTCCGTTGGCTTCAGGAGTCATGATATCTCTATCCACTTAAGAACCCTCCTTTCAAGTTGGGTCGCTAGTTAGTGGTTGACGCCAACACCGGTGTGGCACCTGAGACACACCGCATCGAGGTTGCCAGCGCTGAGAGTACCGACTTGGGACGGTGTCGCCCAACCTGTTGCGTCCATCGAAGAGGTCCAGCGACCGAGCATCTTGAAGTCGTTCGCGGGACCGGCGTGCGGGAAGTCGTACAGAGCCCAGTTGCCAGCGTTCTCAGCCGCGGTACGCATCGTCGCGTAACCGACGGTTCCCAAGTGGCACTGGTTGCAGGTGGCATCGGGGCCGCCGACTGAGTTTGCCGGAGTGAGCGGCATGTCAGCACGGTGGCAGCTGTAGCACTGAGCCGGGCCACCGCTCGACGTACCCGTGTAGGGAACGGGGTGTGTACGGTCGCCGTGCATCTCGCCACCGAACTGCGAGGGCACTGCGGAACTCGAGCCGATGTTGAGGTTGTGGCAATCAGCGCACCACACCGAAAGCGCCCGGCTCGTCACCTGTGCGGGATCAAGCTGGGGATCGACAGCTACGAACACACCGTTGTGATACCGGCCGGCTTGGCGCCAGTCGGTCCAGACAGTGTCGGGAAGACCGGTGTTGGCCGCCGTGAGGTCGGTCGTTGGAACGTCGATAATCTCCGCTGTGGTGACCGTGCCGCCAGCACGGCCTACCATCATGGCCTGGTCATTTACCGAACCTGACGGCGAACTGCGGAGCAGCTTGTAGCCAGCCGGAGCGTCGGCCGTCCTCCACACAAGTTCTTGCGCGTTATGGACCTGATGGCAGCTCATGCAGGTAAGCGCGTTGGGACCGACCCTCGCCCAGTCACCGAAGCCACCATGACCAAAGTTGCCGTGATCCCGCGTGAAGCGGAACATGGCGTTGCGACGCTCTTCGTAGCGGCGCACCTGGATGGTCGTCGATGTGGTGTTCATCGAGGCGTCGACCGTTGAGATGGTGGTGTCAGTAAGCCACTGGCGCACCGAGCTATCAGGGATGATCGAGCTCGCGCCGATCGTGTGACCGTTGGTCGTGTAGATTCCCTGGGCACCGCTGCTGTCGTATACGATCTTGCGGGAGCGAGCCGAGTTGCCGATATGACAGTAGTTGCACGCGTCGTCCTGGCTGTTGGCCCTCAACAGGTAGTAGGCGCCCTCCGCGCGGTGGACGGCATGACAGACTTTACACTTGTTCGAAGTCGAGTCGTAGCCGCCGTGCGGGTTGGTGCCGTAGATGTCAAAGCCCGCGCCCGAAGGATGGGTAGCGGTTGCCGTAGCGTCGAAGGCCCGGTACCCGCCCTCAGTCTTGCGCGCGGGATCCCTGAGATCCTGATACCACCAACGGCTCGCGCCATCGGCGCCGATGACCGTAGTGGCCTCCTGGCCCTCGGTATCAGGCGATGCGAACGCTACCGCCACGCCTGACACGAGCATCAGGCATCCAAGAGCGAGAGTCAGAAACAATCTAACACGCATGGAACCTCCCTCCGTAGATGAGACAGATGTAAGTTTGTGCATGAATTCACCTCCTTCCACAGGCAAGCGTACCGTGGTCAGATGTGTCGTACAAGGGATTTCGTGCGTTAATTCACAACTTAAGAAGTCTTAGTATTCTGACTACTTATACGATGCGGTGGGAGGGGTCACGAGCGGCATTGAACACCCCCGGAAAGCGTATACCCCCAGGGTATCGCACGCGGGGACAGCGTCGCGCGCTTACTCTTTCGCGGTGATATCGAGCGGTTCGCGGGGCAATCTCACGCTCCCCCAGAACTCCTCGATCCGCCTTCCGTCGACCTCCCCTGAACTCTTGCCGTCGACGGTGATTAGCACTGATGTGATCTCTGGGAACTGCCGCAGCGTCTCGAGCACCGCGCCAAACGCAACGACTCTCGCCTGCTCGTCTTCCACCGGGAAGTCGAGGACCTCGGCGGAGAAGTCGATGGTGCCGACACCGGTTCCCTGATCGACCGTGACAGAGTTGACCGTCGCTTGCGGAAGCACGATCGCGATTTGCTCCTTTTCGGGGCTGACCGCGAACAGGCGCTGCATGGCGACCTCAGGCAGGTTATCGCTTACCGGGACCACCTGCCGCTCCTCGATGATGATCTCGCCATCTGGGTAGTACACAGAGATCGCGGTGGTCTCACCGGCGATCTTCGACTCGGTGGGCGAAGGCACGGACGGTGAACACCCGGCTGTTGCGAGCACCACGAACATCGCAAACGCTCCCGCGCCGAGAGCCGCCCAAACTATGGCCTTGACCGATCCGGCGGAGCGCATCACTTCTCCACCTCGCTCTTCTCGGCGGGCGTGCTTTCCGCCAGGTCCGCACGCTCGATCAGCTCGTCGAGGCGAACCGCAACGAGCTCGAGCTCTTGAGCTGTCTCCCTCACAGGCTCCGATTCGCTCAGCAGCACCGTCTTGCCCCTGATTTGGTACGCGAGCGTCAGCGCCTCGAGCTCCGGGCCCTCGATGAGGAAGCGCCCGGCAAACTCCTCCATGCGCTCGGGATCAGGCTCAACGCTCACGAGTGCGGGCTTTTCGAAGCGTCCGCCAAACACCTCAAAGACAGCCGGCGTCACGTGGAGCTTTTTGACATGGCGGGCGATCTCGTCAACGTACTCACGATCAATCACCTCGGTGATGAAGTCAGGTGCGGCGACGTACTTGGTGCGGCGCCTGAGCAACAGCCAGAGCGCAATCGCGGCAAGCGGCAGCAGCGCGAGCGGTAGCCACCTCGCCGCCATCGGCGCAACCTGCGGTGCGGGCACCTGAAACACCTGAACGCGATCGTTGAACTTGTCGGCGACGGCGATGTAGCCGCCGACCCCGTACGCTATCCCGTCGGGGAAGTAGAAGCGGCCATCCGCGTGTCCTACCTCACCGAGCGTCTTGAGAAGCGACCCCTCTTCAGACAAGACGACGATCTCGCTGTTGGTGCCGTCGACAACATAGATGTTGCCCATCTCATCGAGGGTGATACTGGCCGGGAGTCCAAACAGGCGCCCCTCGCCGCGGTACTTGATCGCCTCGTCAGGGGGTATCGGCGCGCCATACGCCCAGAGGGCCTCGCCTGTTTCCGCGTCGAGCGCTTGCACGCGATAGTTCAGCGTGTCAGCCACGTAGAGTATCGCGCCGTCAGCGGAGGGCACGACGGCTCCCGGCAAATCGAGCTGGCCTTCTTCTCTACCACGTGTGCCGACCTGCGTCACGTACGTGCCGTCAAGGGTCCCCTTCATGATGGTTCCGTCGGTAACCACGTAAAGCGTCTCCCCGCGCACCGTCACGAATGTTGGGATGATGTCGGGGAACTCGACCTGATGGACCGGTTGAAAGTCGCGATCGAAGATGACGAGCTTGCGGTCGCCTTTCGAAAGCGCGTAGATGCGGCCGTCCGGAGCGACCGCCACTGAGACGGGGTGCTCGAATGAGAACTCGCCCAGATCCGTCCCGCTGATGCGGGCGACAAACGCGCCCCTGCTGTCGAACACGAGTATGCGGTGCTTGAGCGTGTCGGCCACGTATATGTTGCCATCAGGGCCGAACGCCACTCCTGTAGGCCTGCTCAGCAGGTCTCCCTCGAACCCGTAGATCGAGAAGAGGTACCGGAACTCCTCAGTGTCGGGGGGTCCCTCATCCCCGACAAGCTGAGCGGGGCGAGTCATCACGTAGTAGGCGAACAGCAGTGCGAGCAGCGCGAGCAGCAGCACGAGGAGCGCGAGCAGATTGCGGCGAATCCGAGTGTCCCTAAACATGACTCCGCTAGCCACTGATTACCTCCGAGTCTCGCAACGCGTTCACGCCCGCATGGGGCATCGTCAGCCGTTTCACACGCATGTGGTCTCTGGTCACTCGGAACCCTGAGGCGCCGGACTCGCCTCGAGAGACGGACTCGCCTCGATTGAGGCGCTGACCCGCGCGATCGCCTCCGTCGCGGCCTCGTCATCGGGGATGAACGTGAGCACTGTCTGGAAATCTTGGAGCGCAAACTCTAAGTCACCCATCTGCTCGGCGATACGGCCCCGCTCGTAGTAGATGTTTGCCGCCTCGGGGAATGACGCGAGCGCCTCGGTGAGCGCATCACGCGCGCTCTCCAGGTCGTCGAGACCCTTGTACGCCTCGGCGAGCTCCATCTGCAAGAGGAAGCGCCAATCCGCGGTCTCGTTCTCGCCAAGGCCCAGCGCCTGCTGCAAGCTCGCGACCGCCTGCTCGTAGCGCCCGAGCGCCCGCTCCACCATACCCTTGACCAGGTAGCCGTTCCCGAGCTCGGGATCGAGACGGATCGCGTACTCGGCTTCGCGCAGGGCGTCAGCGTTGCGTCCTACCGAGAGGTACGCCGCGGCGAGACGTGAGCGTGCCTCTGGGTCATCGGGGGCGGCCTGCACCGCCCGTTCTGAGACGAGGATCGTGCGCTCACCCTCTGTCGTGGGCGTCCCCGCGTTTCGCGGGTTCATGACCGTGTCGAGCACGAGCCCCGCCACGACGACAACCGCGACTACGAGCGAGGCGATGGACACCCTCGTGATGGTCAGGAGCGTACTCGATTTCAACGCCACACCTCCGGTTCTTCGCGCGGCTCGCTATCTCAGCGCGTCCGCGCTTCCGATGATCGTGTCGATCTTGTAACTTTCCCCGTCAAGAACAAGAACGATGACCAGCTCGCGCTCGAGACCGTAGGGCTCGCTAACCGAGTCCCCCGTATCGGCGTCGACAAAGTAGGAATCGTCCAGAAACTTGTACGAGACACGCGGCCGGTCCTCTTTGAGATCGGAGACGGTAAACTCCTGTTGGGAGTGGACGCGCACGCGCTCCACCCCCTCATTCTCGTCGAGCCCGCGCGCTCTGGCCCACTCGTGGATCATGTTCTGAGTGAACACGGCCCCAAGTTGCTCCTCATCACCAGAGAGCCACGCCTCGACAGCGAGCTTCGCGTCCGCGAGCACCTGCTCGCGCAGAGGTGCGAGGTTGCGCCCGCCCTGCTCCTCACTCGCCTCGACGTTCACGACCTCGACCGCGGGTGGCCTACATCCGGTTGTCACGCTCGCGAGAAGCGCCACGGCGGCGAGCACGACGGCGATGCGGCGAAGCCATGGGGTCGTGTGCGAGGCGGCGGCCATCTTAAAACGCCGCCCCCGTCACCGTCGGCTCGGCGGCAAATCCCGTGTCGAACAGGCCGATCTCAACATCAAAGGATCTCGCGCCCCCGGCCGGGATGTCCCTCACGTTGATCTCCATGGTTTTGAGCTCGTTACCGCTTCCGTCGCGGATCACAAGCTCGACGGCGGCCACTCGGCAATCCTGCTGGGAGGTGTTGGCGACCTCACCGTACACGCGGGCGACCTTGTAGGCGTCCGCGTATGCGCGTATCACCCTGGCTTGGAGGCCGCTGAGCAACTCCGGGTCCGTGCTCATCTCAGGTGTCTGATCCACGCCGGTGACCATGTCGCGCACGGCCTGACCACGATCCGAGCTGAGGTAGAGGAGTGCCGAGCCTGTCAGGATCACCGCGACAGCAACCACAAGTGCGAATCGCAACTGAACACCACCGTTTGCTTGAGACTGCCAGGCCAGAAGCCCTCATCGAGGGCCGCGAAACCCGCTTCCGCAGGATTCGAGATAGATATCACAAGCACATAGTAGCATGAGTCCGCGGCGCGACAACGCCGTCTCCACGAAACATCCACGGCGCGGTGCGGCCCTCCTGGCTACAGGCGATCCGCGACGAGCGAGCCCATCTCGGCGGTTCCCACTACGCGTTTGGCGGGCGTTGCCGCATCGGCGATGTCGCGCGTGCGCCACCCCTCGGCCAGCGTCTCTTCGATGGCAAGCGCCAGCGCGTCGGCCGCCCCGTGCATCGCGAAGGAGTGGCGCAACATGAGCTCGACGGAGAGCAACATCGCAAGCGGGTTGGCGATCCCCTGCCCGGCGATGTCGGGCGCGCTTCCGTGGCTCGGCTCGTAGAGCGCGGTCCCGTCGCCAAGCGAAGCGCTCGCCAGCATGCCGAGCGACCCGGTGAGCATCGACGCCTCGTCTGAGAGGATGTCGCCAAACATGTTCTCCGTCACGATGACGTCGAACTGTCCCGGGGCGCGGATGAGCTGCATCGCGGTGTTGTCGACGAGCTGGTCGAGAAGCTCGATGCCGCTGTACTCGGCGGCGTGAAGCGAGTGGACGACCTCGCGCCACATCCGGCTCGATTCGAGCACGTTGGCCTTGTCGACGCTGTGCACCCGCCCGCGCCGCGTGCGCGCCGCCTCAAACGCCACCCGCGCGATGCGCTCCACTTCATACTCGCGGTACTCCATCGTGTCGTAGGCGCGCTGCCCGGGCGCTCCGCCTCGCCCCGCTCCGGGCACGCCGTACTCGCGCTCTCGCGCCCCAAAGTAAAGCCCGCCGGTGAGCTCGCGCACGATCAGCATGTCCACGCCCGCAAGCGCCTCGGGTTTGAGCGTGGACGCCGCGGCGAGCGCGTCGAAGAGCTTTACGGGCCGCAGATTCGCGTAGAGCCCGAGCGCCTTGCGTATGCCGAGCAACCCCTGCTCCGGCCTCGGCTTCGCAGGGTCGGTCGTGTCCCATTTGGGACCGCCGATCGCCGCGAGCAGAACCGCGTCGGCCGCGTGCGCCGCTTCGAGTGTCGCTTCTGGTAGCGCCGTGCCGGTCTCGTCGATCGCGATACCGCCGAGGAGCGCTTCGACGAACTCGAACTCCACCGACTCGCGCGCTCCGATCGCGCCCAGGACTTTGACCGCCTCGGCGGTGATCTCTGGACCGATGCCGTCTCCGGGCAGCAGGCATATGCGATGGGTCGCCGTCATCGCTGCGCCAGCTTGGCCTTGACCGCCTCGATGAGCCCGCCCTTCTCGATGATGTCTTTCACAAACGGCGGGAACGGCTGGGCTTTGAAGGTGGCGCCCGTCGTCTTGTTGGTGATGATGCCCGCGTCAGCGTCGACCTCGACCTCGTCTCCGTCGGAGATGCCGTCAACGGCCTCCGGGGACTCCATGATCGCAAGGCCGGTGTTGATCGCGTTGCGGTAGAAGATGCGCGCAAACGACTTCGCGATGACCACGCTCACGCCCGCGGCCTTGATCGAGATGGGCGCGTGCTCCCGGCTCGAGCCGCAACCAAAGTTCTCCTCGGCAACGAGGATGTCGCCAAACTCGATCTTGCTCACGAAGTGCGGGTCGAGGTCTTCCATGCAGTGCTTGGCGAGCTCCTCTGGAACGCTTGTGTTGAGGTAGCGCGCGGGGATGATGACGTCGGTGTCGATGTCGCGGCCGTACTTATGCGCGGTGCCGTGAAACTTCACGGGGCTCCTCTCCCGGGGACCGTTGGTGTGAGGGATTTTACCACGCGAACACTGCAGGGCTGTCGTCGTATACTCTCGAAAGACATTGCCTGACGACTTGAGGAGTCCAGCACGTGAGTACAGCCGGTCACCCCATTGCCAAGAAGCTGATCCCCGTCGCCGTCATCACTGTTCTCGTGATGTTTGGCATCACGCTTTACGCCGACGCGGACAGCTTGTTCGCAGCGCTCGCAGCGTTTGATTTGAGAGCGCTCGCGCTGGCCGTCGCCCTCGCCTCACTCAACCTGACGGTACGGTTTGTGCGGTGGCACTACTACCTGAACCACCTCGGCATCAAGGCGCCCAAGCGGATGAGCGCGGGCATCTTCCTTTCCGGACTGTCGATGTCGATAACACCGGGAAAGCTCGGCGAGCTTCTGAAATGCTTCATGCTGCGTGACCGTATCGGCACGCGGATAGCCAAGACCGCGCCGATTGTGGTCGCCGAGCGCTACACCGATATCGTGGGCGTGTTCGCGCTCGTCGCCATCGGCGCGACGCAGTTTTCCGGGGCGGGGCCGATCCTCATTGTGGGCGGCATCTTCATGCTCGCGGTGTTCGTGGTGTTGAGCGCGTCGGACAAGATGGTCGACCGGGCGGGCGCGTTGCTCTCACGCGCGCTGTTCAAGGGCCGCTCGTTTGAGACGGATTGGGCGCGGGAATCAG
The DNA here is from genome assembly GCA_018333995.1 of Clostridiales bacterium. NCBI lineage: Bacteria > Bacillati > Bacillota > Clostridia > Eubacteriales > Clostridiales bacterium. Next base: position 67,454 of record JAGXSG010000003.1, read on the forward strand.
GCGCGACCTTTCGCACGCTCTTGCGTGGCAGACCGCTCGCTGTGGGAACACTCCTTGGCGGGCTTGCGTGGTTCTTCGAGTGCCTCGCCGCGTTCGTGGTCTTGCGCGGGTTTGGGGAGACCGGCGTGACGGTCATCGGCGCGACGTTCACGTACGCGACCGCGACACTCGCCGGAGCGCTCTCGATGCTCCCTGGCGGACTCGGCGCGACCGAGGGCGGGATGACGGTGCTCTTCGAGCAGCAGGGAGTACCCCGAGACATCGCCGCTGGCTCCACCATCGTGACCCGGGCGGCTACGCTGTGGTGGGGCGTGGGCGTGGGCGCCGTCATGTACTTCGCGCACGCCGCCTTCTCGCGTCAGGCGCTCGCGGAAGCGGTAAGCGAGGAGGAGGGCGCGTAAGGGAGTGCCGCGCGCTCACCGCTCCGGTGTGCCGACGGGTATCAAATAAAGCGGCGTCTCGTCGTTTCCGGCGGCGATCGCGCGTCGCACACCCTCGTCCACAAACGCCCCGATCGCCACGCTGCCCAGTCCCAGGTGCACCGCCGTAAGCATCAGGTTCTGCGCGGCGTGTCCCGCCTCCAGGTGCACGTAGCGCTCCGCTCGCTCACCGTATTTCGCGGCAGTCCGGGCGTACACCGCGTTCACCACGAACACGACGGGCGCCTCGGCGATGAACATCTGAGCCAGCGCGGCGAGGGCGAGGACCCGCCGCACATCGTTATCGTTTAGGCGCCGGAGTTCGTCATCGGCGGGGCTGTAGCGGTACACGCCATCAGCTGCCGCCGCGTAGAGTTCGAGCGGATAGAGCGCTCCTGCCGAAGGCGCCGCCCGAAAGCCCGAGGCGGGGTCGGTGATACCTTGCGCAGAGCGCATCATCAGCGCGATGTGTTCGCCGGAGACGGGGTCGGCCGCAAACGCGCGCACCGAGCGCCGGCGTTCGATGGCGCCGAAGAGATCCGCGGCGGCCTGCGCCTCGCCGGTCGCGGGCGGAGCGGGTGGGGCAGGCGGAGCGGGGCCGGGGGTCGCTGGGTCGCTCACGAGCCCTGCCCCGGTATCTTCCATCTGGCGCGGGGCGCACCCCGCCAGGAGCACCGCCAGCCCCAGTACGAACACGCGTCTGTCGAGCACATCGATCACCCCTGGCTTTGCGGGAGCCGCTTGTGTTCGAACATACCCACCCTCTGCGCCGCGCACACAGCTCACCGTGCGCGCGGCCCGGCTCTCACCGATCCCGGGGAATCGGCACCTCGCCGGGCGCGTAGCGCGGATGGCAGTTCGCGCAGAAGTTGCGGTCGCGCCTCCACTCGAGATACCCATGGCACTGGTCGCACCCGTTGTTGAACGGGTCAGCCGCTTGGTGCTCGCGAGCAAATGACGGGGACGGATGCGAGGGGAACGTTCCTTGGTGGCATCGCATGCACGGACGTCTTGTTGGCGTGTGGCACAGACCCTGGCACGTGCGGCCGTCGTTGAACCAGATGTCCTCGACAGCGACGCGCGCGTGCCCCGGTCCCATGAACTCCCTCGTATGCGGGAGCCTCAGGCCGTGGCAGACATCGCATTCACGCACCTCATCGTGGCACGCTCCGCACTCGACCTGATCGACGTGCGCGCGAGGCTCAACTGCTGAGCGCGCCCTGACGGCGAAACCAAAGTCCTTCGTGTGACAGTCCTCGCACCGCGCCGAGGCGATCTGCGCGTCATGACAGCGCATGCACGGGTCCATGCCCACCGTGTACCGGTCAACCACGCCCGTCCCCGAGTGGGGCACGTGGCAATCCCCGCACAGCGCCCCGGCCTCAAGCGGCTCGGCGTGAGACATTCTGACGCCACGCTCTTGGTTCTCGGTAGTCACCGAAATCTGTCCTGAATGGCAGTACGCGCACGCCCGGTTGGGCGTAGGGGCACCGTACCCCGCCCCCGACGTCTCATCAAACGCGACGCTCGTGATATGCACCGCACGGCTGACAACCGCGGTCGTGAGAGTCGCGACAGGATGCGCGGTCTCGTGGCAGTAGACGCATCTCACCGAGACGTGCGGATCCGTCTGCGGAGCTTCGAAGCGCGCGGTGTGGATGGAATCGTCTGCGTGACACGACAGACACACGGCGTCTCGGCCGCTCACGTACCCTCCCGCGACCCAGACCACGCCAAAGATGACGATCCAGACAGCCTGGGTGACGTACCACCTGACTTCGCGCGCGGTCGAAGTGGGCGGCGTTGGGGGCTCCGCATCGCGCTCGGCCGCATCCTGCGCGCGCGGTGGAACCGCCCCTTCTGCCTGAGGCTCCATTCGCGCCGATTCCCGCAAGACGATCAGGACGAGTACCAGCACGATGAGCAGGACCACGCCCGTGATCAACGCAAGAACGAGCATGAACGCGGTGGGATTAGAGGAGGGGTTTAAGAGCACTCCAACGATGAGGGCCCACAGCTGCCCCGGGGTGACCTCCAGCAGGCGTGTCACGAGGTCGTCATTCACGCGGAACGCTCCGGGGGGTGAAGCCGAACTGCATCAACTGCTCGGCGGTGACCGGATGGACGTGACGCTCGTGACACTCCGTGCAATCTGGATCCTGGTGGCAACGCCTGCACCCGTCCTCGCCGTCGGCCTCGATGGTGGACGCGTGCCCGCGCACGAACTCTTCAGTGTGCGGCATCTCGTAGACGTGGCAGTCGCTGCAGAAGGTGGCCTGGTGGCACGTCTGGCAGCGGGCATCGGCATCCGTCGCTGAGCGCGCGTGAGTTCTCATGAAGTCGGGGCCGTGCGGAAGTCCCGCTCCATGGCACCCGGCGCATCTTTGCGGCTGATGGCACGGCACGCATGTCGACATGCGGCCCATACCGTGCGTCTGCAAGTACTCGGGGCCGTGAGTCACGGCGAATGTGCCCGTGCTGATGCGGTCGCGCGCCAGGCGTCCGGTGTGGCACGCCATGCAATCGTCGGTTATGCCGTCGCCGCCGTGACAGTCGAAGCACATCTCCATCGACGTGGTGCGAGGCCACGAGACGGCATCCGCATGCGCGACTGTGGAGTGACACTCGGTGCAGGTACGCGTCTGGGCGCACTCTGAGTGGAGGATTCTAAGACCGCCGGTCTCGACGACGCCAGTAAAGACACGGTCGTGGCACGCCACACACGATTCCTGTTGAACCGCCGCTAGCGCCGGGTCGATATCCACGAGCCGCAGATACATGCCGAGAACCTGAGCGTTGGCAAACTCCACGCGCGAACCGACCGTCAGCCCCCCGTGACACGATGAGCACTCAACATTCGCATGGCTTGCCGCGCCGGTCGCGCGGGCGAAATCGCCGGTCAGATGGCACCGAGCGCACTCAGGCAGCGTCACCGCGGTGTACCCTACCGCACCAGCGTATGCGGCCAGCACCACGAACAACACGAGACCGAGAACCGTGCTCAGCACCCGAACAATTCGAGCGCGCCGCAAGCGTCCGTCTGGCGTGGAGACTGAAGAGTCGGTCATGCGACACATTATAGCATCTGAACGTGAGGACGGAGCCGACCGTGTGGCCGACTCCGTCCTGCGTGCGGCTATGAAGCGTGATCCGCTTCGCGCTCGCGTCTTATGCTAGTAGTTGATACCTACACCAGCGCTACCGTCGCCAGCAACGTGGCACTTGAGGCACAGGCCGTCACGTGTGAGCGGCTCCGCGTTGTGGGGAGTGCCCGCTCGCGTGCCAACAACAATCTCCTGCGCATCATCGGCGTCGCCAGCGGAGGTCAGCCACACGTACGAGGATCCGAGCCCGGGGGTGGTGGTAGTCAATCGCGCAACCGACTGCCCAACGTTGTTGACGTAGTTGTGCGGGAACGCCGGCTGGCCCCAGAAGGTCCGTGCGGCATGGCATGCCTGACACGAGTTAGCGGGCGCCCACGCGATCGTCCGGTCGCCGGTCCAGTCAGGCGCGAACTGGGCGACCCTGAACGGGTTGGGGGTGTCAGTAGCAGCAATCGTGCCATCAGGCAAGCGGTTGCCCGCGGTCACGGTCGCGTTCCAGCTGCTAGTCGCCTCAGCGAGCACACGGTGACCGGTCATCTGGTCCTGGGCCTTGGTAAACCCTGTGTTCGCGAAGGTGATTCCCTCATTGACCGGACCTGCGTAGCCTCCGGCCGTGGGAGAGTACCCGGCGACCGGAACGGCAAACGCTGCTCCGGAGTGGCAGTAACCGCACAGGTAGCCGGTTCCAAGCACCACGCCGTCAGCACGGTTGGCCGCTGATCCAGCAAAGCCGAGCAACTCGTTGGTAGCAAGACCGGTGGCCGCGGTAAGCTTGGCCGCGTCCGTGTTTATGTTGGCGTCAGCTCCGTCGTGAATCAGCTTCTGCGCGAGAACAGGGAACTCCGATGCGCCAGCCCCATGCGGGCTCACCGTATGGCAACGCGCGCAATACGAGTGCGGGGTGATTGATGTCGCCGTCAGGTTGTTGACGCGCACCGGGGTAAACGTGGCATTCTGGCCGTGGCAGAAGATGCAGCTCGAACTCGCACGGGCACGCACATCGGTGCTTCCCGTCCCACCACGGTTTGCCACGGGGACACCCTCCCAGGCGGTCAGGACCGTCCCGCCAACAGTGGCCTGGTGGACCGAGTGACACACGGCACACTTGTTCGTGGTCGTAGTGTAGTTGCCGTGCGGGCTCGTCGAGCCATCGCCGCTCCAGACCTCAGCACCGCTACCGTTGGCCGAGGCATCCCAGCGCAGGTAGCCAGCGAACCCAGTAGTGGGCAAGTTTTCAAACGTGCTGTCAACGGTCAGCGTTGTTCCGAACCCAGGATTGTACGGACCACTGAACAGATTCCGCCAAGCCTGCGTTCCCACTCCGCCGCCCGAACTGATACCCGGCGTGGTGACCGGCGTCTTCGCAAACGCCGCACCCGCAAACGCGACGACAAGCACCGCCGCGAGAGTCAGAACCAATACACTTCTCTTCATTGTGCGAACTCCTTGGATCGAGATTAATGGTGTGATCTCTTTCATTCTTGCACCTCCTTTCCGAGATTGGATTTCCATGTGCACGTCTTACGGTCACATGATGTGTCCTATTGTAGTCTTAAGTGATCTGATTCGCAAGCAAGAAATCTGAGAAAGAAGACCCCGCGCGCTCCTACGCGCACAGGGTCTTCGCATCGCTCGAAGATGCTTAGACTGAATCGCCCGCAACCCCGCTCTGGGAGTCTTTGCGCTTCTTAAATGAGCGGACTGCCAGCACAATCAGCACAAGGAGGATCAGGAGAACCGGAGGCACGCAAGCCCTCAGTGGTCCCGCGAGCGACCTTCTGATCTGGGACTCGACGTCGACTCCTGGGGCAGAGCCCGGCAGGCGTATGATTTGCACGCGTGAATTACCCTTGTCCGCGACCGCGAACCAATCGCGCTGCGGGTCGTACTCGATGCTCACAGGCCACACAAACTGGCCGTCCAGCCTCCCGTGCTCACCGTACTTCGCCAAAAACGTTCCGTCATCTTGGTTGAACACCGAGATCGAGAAATCAAAGGCGTCGACCACCACGATCCGGCCGGATCCGTCAATCGTCACACCACCGGGCAGCTGCATCTGTGCGGGAGCCGTGGTGACCCGTGATTCGGCCATCGCGGTGCCACCGGTAAGCTCCACCTGGTTGCCTGGAGCGCCGGTTGACACCATCCAGACGCGTTCGCCCTCCGCGTCGTACTTGCTCAAGCGATTGTTGTACGCGTCTGACACGTAGATCGCCCCGTCGTCATCGATCGCGATGCCGTTTACCGTGTCGAACTCGCTGTCGCCTTGCCCGCGTGTGCCGATGACTACACGTGGCGCGCCTGTCTCCGGATCGATGATGGCAAAGCCGGATGTCGACCCTATGACCATGGTGCCACGTGCGTACTCAATGTCGATCGGGTTTGGCACCGAGAACGCTCCGAGATCCTGTCCCTCTTTCGTAAATACCCGGACCCAGTCAAGCATCGGCTCGCCGATGAAGAGTCGGTCGTCCATTCCCACAGCGATTGGACCAAGCCCGCGCAACGGCACCTCCGCCTCATCGCCGACGGATGACACGTACGTGCCTTCCGGACTGAAAGCAAACGCCCGGCTCGGGTACATCGCGTCGGTGACCCAAATCGTACCGTCCTCAGCGATGTCGAGCTTGTGCGGTTGCACAAACTGCTCCTCCGGGGTGGTTCCCCAGCCGTAGATAGAGCGGACCCACTCAATCCCGCCTGTCGCATCCGCTGTGGCTACCCCTGACCTCGGAGAGATGAGATTTGCGAGCATGATCCCGACTCCCGCGAGCGCAAGCAGCAATATGATGATGATCGCTACTACGAGCATACGGATCCGCCGCGTCGCCCTCCCGTCACGGGAGGCGCTCGTGGAATCGCCGTACGTGTCTTGGCCCGAATCGGTCATCACTCAGCTCCGATCCTCTGAAGGTGTTCCATCACTGCGGGGTCGCCAGGCATATACACGAGCGCCGCGCGGAAATCTGTTTCGGCGCCTTCGAGGTCGCCGAGCTGTTCTTTGAGGTAGCCACGTCTGATAAGCACGTCCGCCGCCGTCTCCTTCTCCTCTAGGAACTCATCGAGCGCCTTGATAGCCGCTTCGACGTTGCCAAGGTTGACATTGGCTTCAGCGATAACGATCAATGCCTGCCAGTAGTTCTCGTGGACGGGCTCGCCGCGGCTCTCTGGCGTGTCAGCAGCTTGCTTCTGCGTTTCGTGATACGCGCGCAGCCGGGTGCGGAGCTCCTCTGATGCCTTGATCGCATCCTCGTACCTGCCCGACTCCATATGAACTGCAGCCTGGAAGAACGCGACCTCTTCTGTGCCGGACTCGTCGACAACACCCGCGAGTTGATCTATGAGGTTCTGAGCCTGAGTGAGCTGTCCTGAAGCGATGAGCGCCTGGAGATACGCACCCCAGGCCTCCGAATCTTCCGGATTCTGCATGGCCGTAAGCTCACTGATCCGCAGAGCGCGCTCGGCGGACGTTCGTGGCGCTTCTGGATCGTGAAGCCCCATCACGAGGGCGGATACTACCGTGACGAGAAAGAGTGTCACGAGCGCGCCTGTGAAGTAGAAGGCTCGCCGCACGAACGGATCCCGGAACAGTGGCCTTCGCCGTGCCGCATCTGCGGACCCGGGGGTACTACCAGGCTCTGAAGCGCGGTCGGATTCTCGGTCCGTCAACCCGCTCTCCTCAGACTGGTTCATGTCGCCTCCTCACGTATCTACGCATCAAGTGCCCGAGAACTCGCGACCAACGGTCGCGCACCGGACACGAACGTCTGCAGTCTAGCACTGCGCCGCGACAGGTGTAGCTTCTCGTGTGCCAAGTTCACACATACAACATAATGTGGCGTCAGGTAAGTTCATCGCGGGTGAGGCCTTCGCGTCTTTGCCCGCTCGCGGTCTACCGTGCGAGGTCGAGTCCAAACCCGCGCGCCTGCTCTTCAAAGTTGCGCGTTCCCGACCACTCTGGATACAGCGACTCCAGCACAGCGTAGGAGGAACGCGCCCCGGCGAGATCACCCTGACGCGCAAGAAAGAGGCCGCGCGAGAAGTTTACCTCCGGCGAGAGCGGAAACGCCCCTAACGCCGCGTCGTAGCGGACCGCGACGACGGCAGGTTCCATCCCGAGCGCGTCGCTCGCGTGCGCGCGCTCGAGTAGATACCGGTGTTCTGACGGGACAAGCTCGATGGCGCGCGTGAGCCCGGCCTCGAGGTACCTCGTACGCGCTTCTCGGCCAGGCGGCTCCTCGATCTCAAGTCCGTGCCGGTACGCGCTTTGCGCCCACAATTCAGGGTCGTACCGCCATGCCCGCGCGGCCGTTTCTGTGAACGCCGCGGACGCCGGATGGTAGTCAGGGCGACCGACCGCAAGACACGTGAGGGCAAAGAAGAGCAGCGGCGTTGCGCACGCAAGCCCAGCGATCCCAGGTGCGCGCCTGGCAACCCAGCTCAAGCCGCGACGTTGCGTCGCGTGCGCTATGGCGACGCCGCCACTTCGCGCAGGAAGCGTCGCCACAAGCATCATCACGAGAGCGGGCAGTGATTGCAGCGACACCGGCTGCAGCAGCGTGCTCGTGAAGAACAGAAGCACACCCGCGATGAACGGAAGTGTGCCCGGATCGCGCGCGCGAGACCACGTGCGCGCGAGCGCCGTCGCCGCGACCAACGCCAGTACGACTCCCGCGATCCCGCCGTGCACACCAATATCGAGCCACAAATTGTGCGCGCTCACCGACAGTGCCGGGGTGTCTCCCTCGATGTATGCGGACGCAGGCGTGATGAGGCGAGCCGCGACGTGCGGGAAAGAGTCGGGTCCGGCGCCGATCACCCACCACTCCCTCGCCACATCGAGCGCACTGCGCCAAAACTGCGGCCGCGTCCCGAGATACCCGGCAGCCGCCGTGCCTGAGCCGAGCACCGCGGCAACTCCCGCAGCAGAGATGAGAGCGTGCGTGACAGGGAGCACAGGCGCGGCACGCCAGAGCATGCGCTCGATGCGGTCGCGGGACAACCCGGCATGCAGAGCGCTCCACACGAGCGCGAGAACAACCCCGAGCGCAGAGCCGATGTACCAGAGCACGCCCGCAACACCACACCCAACAAGCAAGCGAACGTGCGCGGCTCTAACCGTCGAAAGGAGAACCGGCAAGAGCAGCACGAGGAACTGCGCGCTTAGAGCCCCGTTCGATGAGAGTCCCCAGGCGATGGGTAGTCCAGCGATCACTTGGCCGAGCACGGTAAGGACCCACGCGGCGCATGCCCACGGAGCGATTTGTCTGAGGATCGAACGTATCTCCGGCGCAAACGGTGCAGCGAGGACCGCAAGTGCGCCGAGCGGCACGAGCGAGATCACCCCGAGGCGGATGCGCGGAGAACCAAAGAGCGCAAACGGCCAGAACTCCGAAAACGCGGTGGAAAGCGCGACGAGCGTGAGCGCCGCCGCAAGAAACACGGTTGCGCGCGGCACCTTGAATGGACGATGCGACGTGAAGACGGCTACCGAGAGCGCGACGAGCGTGAGCGCGGTCAGGAGCATAGGCCCATCGGTTGCCATCCAGATGCCGCGCGAAGGGTACGCTGAAGCGGCCGTCAAAACGGCCAAAACCACCGATATCCTCAGCCACACGGCGCTACCCTATCCCAATGTCCTCCGGAAGCGCGATACGCCCGGCAACCGCGGTGGCCGCCGCGACCGCCGGACTCGACAGGTAGACCTCGCTCGTCGGATCCCCCATTCGACCCACGAAGTTGCGGTTGGTCGTCGCCACCGCACGCTCTCCCGCCGCGAGGATGCCCATGTGGCCACCGAGACACGGTCCGCACGTGGGCGTGGAGACCGCGGCACCCGCGTCGAGGAAGATGTCGGTGAGGCCCTCGTGCATGCACGCGCGAAAGACCTCTTGCGTGGCGGGGATGATTATGAGTCGGACCCGCTCGTGCACTCTGTGCCCCTTGAGTATCCCCGCCGCGATCCGCATGTCTTCGAGACGCCCATTTGTGCACGAGCCGATCACGACCTGGTCGACGGTTATGTCGCGCGACTCCTCCGCCAGACGTGTGTTGGAGGGCAGGTGCGGGAAGGAGACGGTGGGCTTGAGCGTCGAGACGTCGATCCTGATGACGCGCGCGTACTGGGCATCCGGGTCCGAGCGGTACTCGGTCCACGGGCGCTCCGCGCGCCCCTCGACGTAGGCGCGAGTGATGTCGTCCACCGCGATGATGCCTGACTTCGCCCCCGCCTCGATCGCCATGTTGCAGACGGTCATGCGGTCGTCCATCGACAGCGCGTCGATGGTGGAACCCGTGAACTCCATCGCCTGGTAGAGCGCGCCGTCAACACCGATCATGCCGATGATGTGCAAGATGAGGTCCTTGCCCGAGACCCACGGCTGGAACTCGCCGTCGACGACGAACTTGATCGACGCGGGCACCTTGAACCATGCCTCGCCGGTCGCCATACCGGCGGCCGCATCGGTGCTGCCGACACCGGTCGCAAACGCTCCGAGCGCGCCGTATGTGCAGGTGTGGGAGTCAGCGCCGATGATGACGTCTCCTGGACCTACCACGCCCTGTTCGGGCAGGAGCGCGTGCTCCACTCCCATGCAACCGATCTCGTAGTAGTGGGTAATTTGCTGCTCGCGAGCGAACTCGCGCATGATCTTGGCCTGCTCGGCGCTCTTGATATCCTTGTTGGGGGTGTAGTGGTCCGGGACGAGCGCGATGCGCTCTGGGTCCCAGACCTTGTCGACGCCTATCCGTCTAAACTCGCGGATCGCGATAGGTGCGGTCACGTCGTTTGCGAGCACGATGTCGAGCGAAGCCGTGATGAGCTGGCCGGGTTCGACCTCATCGAGACCAGCGTGGGCGGCGAGGATCTTTTCTGTGATGGTCATCGGTCGGGGCATGCGGTGGTCCTCCTCGACGTACGTACTTTCCAGTCCGTGCATTCTACGCGATGGGGGCGGCTGCCGCGAGGGTGCGGGTGGTGGTTGTGGGTGGTGGTGTGTGGGTGCCGGTGTGCGGGTGCCGGGTGGCAAATTGCTCACGTGGAGCGTCAGGCAGACCGCTCGGGGATCCTCCAAGTGGCACTCGGGTTAGTGGGAACGATCGTTCCCACTAACCCGAGTGAACATGAGACCCCCCGCCCTGCCTCTCGGCCCCTCTCTGCCCAGCCCTGCTCGCCGAGCTTGCAGGCGTGCTGGCCCGGCCCAAGCTCGCATCCCGCGTCGCGCCCGAGGACGCCCGCGCGTTCGTCGCATGGCTCGAGCGCGTGGCGATCGTGGCCCCCGACCCGGTCGGCATCGTAGCGCTCTCACCCGACCCCGGCGACGACTACCTGCTCGCGCTCGCCCGCGCGAACAGGGCTGGGGCGCTCGTGTCGGGAGACGCGCACCTTCTCGATCTCGAATCAACGACGGAGCCCGCGCCCGGCCACGCCGAATATCGCGTGCTGGCGCCTGCGGTATTCGCTGACCTCGTCGACTCGCTGCGGTGAGTCTTGTGGCGTAGCGGGATGGTTCGAGCAACCCTCAAGCGAGTAGAGCGCTCCATCGTCAATCGACGATGAACGATCGACGATGGACGACGCGTTGTTCGCAACAACCCCGAGGCCCGCGCGGAGGGCCCCGCCGCCTACACCTCGTCGGTGACCTGGGGGCGCTCGGCCACCAACAAGCGGTTGAGCGCGTTGACGTAGGCGCGCGCCGACGCGGTGATGATGTCGGAGTGGGCGCCTCGGCCGGTGAACACGCGACCGTCGCCGCTGCGCACGCGGATCGTCACCTCGCCGAGCGCGTCGATACCGCGCGTCACGCTCTGCACGCTAAACTCGATGAGGTCGTTTTCCACGTCGATCATGCGGTTGATCGCCCGGTAGACGGCATCGACCGGGCCGGTGCCGTGGCTCGAGTCGATGATCGGCTGACCGGTCGCGGCCTCGACGAGCTCGACCGTCGCGGTGGGGATGCCGGGTTCGCCGCACATGACGTGGAGCGAACGCAGGTGGTAGACCTCGCCTACCGACGTGCGGCCCGTCTCGCTCACAAGCGTCTCGAGGTCCTCGTCGTAGACTTCCTTTTTCTTGTCGGCAAGTTCTAGAAACTCGGTGTGAACACGTTCGAACTCGGCCTCGGCAAGATCGTAGCCGAGCTGTACGAGCCGGTGTCGGAGCGCGGCCCGGCCGGAGCGCGCGGTCAGCACGATCGCGCTGCCGCCTACGCCCACGTCGGCCGGGTCGATGATCTCGTAGGTCGATCGCTCCTTGAGCACGCCGTCTTGATGGATGCCGCTGGAGTGGGCGAACGCGTTTGCGCCCACGATCGACTTGTTGGGCTGGACGAAGATGCCGGTGATGTTGCTGACCAGGCGCGACGTGCGCATGATCTCGCGCGTGTTGATGGTGGTGTCCGCGCCGAAGTACTCGCGACGCGAGCGGAGCGCCATCACCACCTCCTCCATCGCGGTGTTGCCGGCGCGCTCGCCGATCCCGTTCGCCGTGCACTCGACCTGGCGCGCGCCCGCCTTCACGCCCGCGAGCGCATTGGCGGTCGCCATGCCGAGATCGTTGTGGCAGTGCACCGCCACCGTGACGTCCTCGATGCCGTTCACGTGCTCGAAGAGCCCACGGATCAGCGCGCCGAACTCCTCGGGATACGTATAGCCGGTGGTATCCGGGATGTTAACGACCGTCGCGCCAGCGGCGATGACCGCCTCGACCATCCGGTAGAGAAAAGCCGGCTCGGCGCGCCCGGCGTCTTCCGCGTAGAACTCAACGTCGTCGACGAACGAGCGCGCGAGCTTGACGGCGGCGACCGCGCGCTCGACAGCCGTGTCGCGATCGATCCGCAACTTGTGCTGCAGGTGTGACTCGGACACGCCGATCCCGGTGTGAATGCGCGGACGGGCGGCCGTGGACAGCGCCGCGGCGGCGGTCTCGATATCTGCGGGCACCGCGCGGGAGAGCGCACACACGACAACCGCGTCGCCCACCTCGGCCCCGATGCGACGCACGCTCTCAAAGTCGCCAGGACTAGAGATCGGGAACCCGGCCTCGATCACGTCCACGCCGAGACGCACGAGCTGGCGGGCGATCTCGAGCTTCTCCTCGGTGTTCATGCTGGCCCCGGGCGACTGCTCGCCGTCGCGCAGCGTGGTATCGAAGATGTGGACCTTGTCGAGGCCGAGGGCCGCGGGGGTGTTGTTTGTCGTATTCATGCAGGAAGTATATCAGTCGCCCCGCTCGGCGGTCGCCAGCCGCTGGTTGAGCGTTCTTACGTCACATTTATGTGCACATCCACACATTATTCGTACGTAACATGTGCTATACTGCACTCAAAACGACTCAGAGGGGTTGGTAGCGTATGGAGCGCTTCCTCACGGCAACACTTCTTGATTGGAAGAACAGTCCGCGCCGCAAGCCTTTAATTTTGCGAGGCCAACGTCAGGTGGGCAAGACCTGGCTGCTGAAGCACTTCGGCCGGGATCACTACGCGCATGTGGCGTACTTCAACTTCGAGGAAGACCCCGCCCTCGGCGCCATCTTCGAGACCACCAAGAACGTTGATCGCGTCCTCGAGCATCTCTCCCTAGTCGCTGGTTCGCCGATCAGGCCAGACAGTACCCTGTTGATCCTTGACGAGATCCAGGAGAGCAACGCCGCCCTCAACTCGCTCAAATACTTCCAGGAGAACGCACCCGAGTATCACATCGTGTGCGCCGGCTCGCACCTGGGAATCGCCCTGTCGAGGCCAGCGTCGTTCCCCGTTGGTAAGGTCGACTTCCTCACACTCCACCCGATGACATTCTCAGAGTTCCTGCTGGCAAGTGGCAACGAACGACTATACGAACACCTCCGGGAAATCAGCCGATTCGACGCTCTGCCCGACATCATCACCCAACCACTGACAGAAGAGCTCGCGCGCTATCTCGTCGTCGGGGGCATGCCGGAGGCGGTCCACATGTGGACCGCAGAGCGCGACATGGGCGAGGTCATCAAGGTCCAGCAGGCGATACTCGACGCGTACCAACTGGACTTCGCCAAACATGCGCCGCCAAAGGACATCGCTCGCATCAGCCACCTGTGGAACTCACTGCCTGCTCAGCTCGCACGCGAGAACCGCAAGTTCCTCTACCGGGTAGCGCGTGAAGGCGGGAGGGCACGCGGCTACGAGGACGCGCTCAACTGGCTCACCGAGACCGGGATTGTCACAAGGGTCGTTCACTGCCCCACGCCGCGACTGCCCCTCTCGGCCTACGATGACCTCTCTGCGTTCAAGCTCTACGCCGCAGACACGGGCCTCCTCGCTCGGCAGTCCCGTCTAGAACCGTCAGCCCTCGCAGACCCTCTCACTCCTTTCACCGAGTTCAAAGGAGCGCTCACTGAGAACTACGTCTTACAATCGCTCACCGCGTGCTTCGACGTCGCTCCACGATACTGGACGTCTGCCGGACAAGCCGAGGTCGAGTTTCTGCTTCAGTACGGCAACGACATCCATCCGGTGGAGGTGAAGTCTGGGATCAACGTCAAAGCCAAAGGCTTGAGCGTCTACCGGAACACGTATAACCCGCGGATCGCCGTCAGACTATCGCTTCGCAACCTCCAGCTGAGAGACGGACTGCTCAACGTGCCGCTGTTCATGGCCGACCAACTTGGACATCTGCTTGAGCTGGCACAGAACGCGACCGAGTAGGCCGCGCGCGGCTACAGCTCCACGCTCCATGCGTCTTCCATCCCGGCCACGTCCACGATGCGCTTGAGCAACTCGCCGCTAATGGGCGAGTCCACCGTGATGCACATGAGCGCGGTCCCTCCCACGCCCTTGCGTGCGACCTCCATCGAGCCGATGTTGATGTTCTCCTCGCCCAGGATGGTGCCCACCTTGCCGATCATGCCGGGGCGATCGGGGTAGACAAAAAACGCCATGTTGCGCGCGACCTCAAGGTCTGTGTCGTAATCGAGAAGCGTCACGATGTGCGGCTCGTTGCGTTTTCCTACAAGCGCCGCGCCGATCTCGACCGGACCGGTCGGGGTCACCGTGCGAACCACGAGCATCGAGACGAAGTCGTGCGTCTCGGCGCGCTTGGTCTCCGTGACGGACAGCCCGCGTTGCTCGGCGTAGTAATCGGCGTTGACAAAGTTCACGCTCTCCGCGCCCACCACGGAAAGCAAACCCTTGAGCACCGCGGTCTTCAGGATGCGTGTATCGGTCTCGGCGAGCCCACCCACCGTGAGGATGTCGATGGACTCCACCCCGCCGCGCGCCATCTGCGCCACCATCTTGCCGAGGTCTTCCGCGACGTCGATGTAGGGCCCCACCTTCTCGAGCACTTCGTGCGCGACGGGCGCGATGTTGACCGCAGTGGGCACCATCTTGCCCTCAAGCCCGGCGGCGACGTACTCGGCGATCTGTTCGCCGGCGCGGTCTTGCGCCTCGGCCGTCGACGCGCCGAGGTGCGGCGTCAGGATCACGTTCTCAAACGCGGAAAGCGGCGAATCCGTACACGGTTCGACTTCGAAGACGTCGATCGCCGCACTCGCGACCTTGCCGGCGCGAAGCGCATCTGCGAGCGCCTCGACTTGGTAGATGCCGCCGCGCGCCGTGTTCACGAGACGCACGCCGTCCTTCATCTTGGCGAACTGCTCCGGCCCAAACATCCCGATCGTCTCTTTGGTCTTAGGCAGGTGCACGGTGATGAAGTCGGCGAGCGGGAGCAACGCCTCGTAGTCGGCGTAAAGCTCAACACCCATCGATGCGGCGCGGTCCTCCGTCACGTACGGGTCGTAGCCGATGAGCTTCATGCCCAACCCGCGGGCTCGCTCGGCCACGAGCGAACCGATCCGTCCGAGCCCAAAGATCGCAAGCGTCTTCTCGTAGACCTCCGCTCCAGTGAACTTGGAGCGCTCCCACTTGCACGCTCGCATGCTCGCGGCCGCCTGCGGGATGTTGCGCGCCTGGGCGAGCATGAGCGCGATCGTGTGCTCGGCGGCAGACACTATGTTTGAGGTCGGCGCGTTGCACACAATGATGCCGCGCTCTGTGGCGGCCTGAACGTCGACGTTGTCGACCCCCACCCCCGCGCGGCCGATCATCTTGAGCTTGACGCCCGCCTCGATGACCTCGCGCGTCGCGCGCGTGGCTGAGCGCACGATGAGCGCATCGTACGCGGGGATCGCCTCGATCAGCTCCTCAGGCGACAGGTCGACCTTCACGTCGACGTCGAACCGCTGCCGCAGTAACTCGACACCGGAGTCAGCGATCCTCTCGGCAACAAGTACCCTCATTGGTCTCCAGCTCCCAACTCTCCCATGAAGACGGCCTCGGCCGCCTTGATACCGGCTCCACGCTCGAACTCGTACCCGAGACGGGCAAGCGTCATCTCAAGCGCCGAGAGTGTCACGATGATGTCGAACTCTCCAAAATAGCCGAGGTGGCCGATGCGGAAGATCCGGCCGGTGTAGTCGTCCTGGCCTCCGGCGATCGTCACACCGTAGGCGTCTTTCATCGTCTTGACGAGCGCCTTTCCGTCCACACCTTCCGGCACCCACACCGGCGTGACCGCGCCGCCTCGGCCTTCGGGCGGCGCGAAGAGCGCTAGGCCGAGCGCCTCGCAGCCGCGGCGCGTAGCCTCGGCGAGGCGGAAGTGGCGCGCGATGGTGTTCTCGAGCCCCTCCTCGCGAATGAGGCCAAGAGCCACGTTCAGGCCTAACACGAGCGAGACGGCCGGAGTAAACGGGGTGGTGTCCTTGGCGATGTTTTTCTTGTAGCGCATCCAGTCGAAGTAATACTTGGGAAGCGTCGAGCGCTCGTAGGCTCGCCACGCTTTCGCCGAGACGGTGCACGCCGCGAGTCCCGGCGGCACCATGAGGCCCTTCTGCGAGCCGGTCATGACCACATCAAGGCCCCACTCGTCGGTCTTGCACTCCACCGCGCCGATGCCGGTGATCGAGTCTACGATGAGCACGCACTCGTCAAAACCGCGCACGATCTCGCCGATAGCCTTGACGTCGTTGAGGACGCCGCTACTCGTCTCCGATTGCGTGACAATGACGCCGCGCGCATGCGGGTTCGCTTCGAGCGCCGCCGCGACGTCAGCGGGGTTGACGACCTCGGTCCACTCGTACGTCAGGTCGATGATCTCAAGCCCGTAGACCTCGGCTATCTGCTTCTGCCTGTCGCCAAACTTGCCGTTGCGCGTGACGATTACGGTGTCACCGGCACAGAAGCAGTTCGCGATGGCCGCCTCCATGACGCCCGTGCCCGAGCTCGCGAAGAGGAGCGCGTCGCCTTCCGTCTGGAAGACGTACTTGAGACCCCTGATCGCTTGCGCGAAAGCCGCCGAGAACTCCGGCGTGCGGTGGTGGATGATCGGCGCGGCCTGCGTGAGCAGGACCTCGGCCGGAACCGGTGTGGGACCCGGCGTCATGAGGTAGTTCTTCTTCATCGCGCGTCCTCCTTTCGCGTGTACCGGGCGTGGCCTACTCGCTGTTCTTCTCGGCGATCCAGCTGAACATGCCGCGCAGCTCGCCGCCTACGTCCTCGATGAGGTGCTCAGAGTGGATGCGGCGGGTCGCCTTGAAGTGCGGGCTTCCGGCCTTGTTCTCCAGGATCCAGTTGCGCGCGAACGTGCCGTTCTGGATCTCCCAGAGCACCTCGCGCATCGCCTCGCGGGTCTCCTCGGTGATGATGCGCGGCCCGGTCATGTAGTCGCCGTACTCGGCGGTGTTAGAGATTGAGTCACGCATCTTGGCCATGCCGCCCTCGTACATGAGGTCGACGATGAGCTTGAGCTCGTGCAGGCACTCAAAGTACGCGATCTCGGGCTGGTAGCCGGCCTCGACGAGGGTCTCGAAACCCATCTGCACGAGGTGGGTGGCGCCACCGCAGAGCACAGCCTGCTCGCCGAAAAGATCGGTCTCGGTCTCCTCGGGGAAGGTGGTTTCGATGACCGCGGCGCGAGCGCCGCCGATACCCGCCGCCCACGCGAGCGCGACTTCTCGCGCAGAGCCGCTCGCGTCCTGGTGCACCGCGATGAGGCACGGCACGCCGGATCCCTCAAGGAAGACTCGGCGAACCATGTGGCCGGGGCCCTTAGGCGCGATCATGATGACATCGACGTCCGCGGGCGGCTCGATCTGTCCAAAGTGGATGTTGAAACCGTGCGCGAACGCGAGCGTCTTGCCTGCGCCCATCGACTCGTGGACCTCGGCGTAGTACGTGTGCGCCTGGGTCTCGTCGGGGGTGAGCATCATGACGATATCGGCGTCAGCCGCCGCCTCGCGCACCGTCATGACCTTGAGGCCGCCGACCTTGGCCTTGTCCCAGCTCTCCGAGCCAGCGCGCAGGCCCACCCTCACGTCACACCCCGAGTCGTGCAGGTTGAGCGCGTGCGCGTGACCCTGCGAGCCGTAGCCGATGACCGCGATCTTGCGTCCGGTGACAAGCGACAGGTCGCAGTCACTCTCGTAGTACACCTTCGCCATGGTACGTCTCCTCTTCCGTCTCGTCAGCTCTCGCGCGATCCACGCGCCAGTGCGATACGCCCAGTCCGCGCCAACTCCTTGATGCCGTACGCCCTCAGCAAGTCTTCCATCGCGGCGAGCTTCTCTTTGGTGCCGGTTGCCTCGATGGTAAGAGTGTTCTTGCCCACGTCTATGACTTTTGCCCGGAACACGTTCGTGACCTCGATGACTTCGTGTCTGCGATCAGGCGGCGCGTTGACCTTGAACAACACGAGCTCGCGATCGACCATCTCGGCCGGGTCGAGGTCTTGGATCTTGATGACGTTCACGAGTTTGTGGAGCTGCTTGGTGATCTGCTCGAGCGGCGTGTCCGCGGCGCTCACCACCATGGTGATGCGCGAGAGCGTGGGGTCCTCGGTGACTCCCACCGCAAGCGAGTCGATGTTAAACCCGCGCCGAGCGAACAGCGAGGTCACGCGCGTCAGCGCGCCTGGCTTGTTCTCCACAAGCACCGATAGTGTGTGCTGCATCTACTCCCACACCTCCTGGAGCAACTCGTCGTCGAGCATCTCAGAGACCGGGCATCCCGGCACCCCGCCGAGCATCTCGTCGATACTTCCGCCCGGCGCCACCATCGGAAAGACGCACTCCTCGCCTATGATGCGGCAGTCCACGACCGCCGGTCCGTCGTAGGCGAACGCCGCGAGCAGCGCCTGGTCGATCTCATCGGGATGCTCGACCCGCACACCGAGACACCCGTACGCCTCGGCCAGCTTCACGAAGTCCGGGCAGTCCCGCGGGAGGACCGAGTGGCTGTAACGCTTGCCGTAGAACAGCTCCTGCCACTGCCTCACCATGCCGAGGAACCCGTTGTTGAGGATGACGACCTTGACCGGCAGCTCATGCACCTTCGCCGTGGCGAGTTCTTGGGAGACCATCTGAAACGAGCCGTCGCCCGCGATGTCGATGACGAGCGCGCCGGGCTGTCCCGCCTGCGCGCCGATCGCGGCCGGGAAACCAAAGCCCATCGTCCCGAGCCCGCCTGAGGAAACCCACGTCCGCGGCTTGAGGGCGCGATGAAACTGCATCGCCCACATCTGGTTCTGCCCGACTTCGGTGCACACGATCGTCTCGCGGCCGGCGGTGAGCGCGTCGATACGCTCGATGACGTATTGCGGCATGAGGGTCTCGGCGTCGGGAGCCTCGTAGTGGAGCGGGAACCGGTTGCGCCAGTCGTCGATCGCGCGCATCCACGCATCCGTGCGCGGCTCGGCGCCGGTCTTACGGAGCTCGGCGGTGATCGCGGCGGCGATGTGCTTCGCGTCGCCAACGATGGGCACGTCCACGGGCCTGTTCTTGCCGATCTCAGCGGGATCGATATCGATGTGGATGACCTTGGCCTTGCTCGCGAAGGTCGCGAGCTTGCCGGTGACGCGGTCATCGAAGCGCACGCCCACGCCGATGAGCAGGTCGGTCTCGGTGATCGAGTAGTTGGTGTACTTCGCGCCGTGCATGCCCGGCATGCCGATGAAGAGGTGGTGATCCTCGGGAAACGCCCCCTTACCCATGAGCGTGCACGTCACGGGCAGCTGCATGAGCTCGGCGATCTCTTTGATCTCGGGTGCCGCTCCGCCCGCGATCACGCCTCCACCCACGTAGAGTAGCGGCTTGCGCGCACGCGCGATGAGAGACGCCGCCTGCTTGATCTGCTTGGCGTGACCGCGGTAGGTGGGCTTGTAGCCCGGGAGGTTTACCGGCGCGTCGTAGTCGAAGGCGACCTCGCCTTTCGAGACGTCGACCGGCACGTCGATGAGCACCGGGCCCGGACGGCCGGTGGTCGCGATGTGGAACGCCTCTTTTATGATGCGCGGAAAGTCCGCGGCGTCTTTGACCAGGTAGTTGTGCTTGGTGATGGGCATTGTGATACCGGTGATGTCGGACTCCTGGAACGCGTCGGTGCCGATGACACTCGTTGCGACCTGCCCGGTAAAGACTACGAGCGGTATCGAGTCCATGTAGGCGTTCGCTATCCCGGTAACGGTGTTTGTCGCGCCCGGTCCGCTCGTCACGATGACGACGCCAGGTCGGCCGGTGGCGCGGGCGTATCCGTCGGCGGCGTGGACGGCGCCCTGTTCATGCCTGACGAGCACGTGCCGGATGCTCTCGGCATCGTAGATTGCGTCGTAGATGGGCAGCACCACGCCGCCCGGGTACCCAAAGATGACATCGACGCCCTCCGCCTCGAGACTGCGGATGAGCGCTTGGGCGCCGGTGATCCGTTCGCTCACGACACCACCGCCCCTTCATCTGCACCTGAGACCGACTTCAGGTAGCGAGCGAGGTAGCCGCTCGTGACGCGGGACTCAGGCGGCGTCCAGTGGCGACGCCTTTCCGCGAGACGCTCCTCGGTCACCGCGAGCGTGAGTGTGCCAGCATCGATGTCGATGGTGATCTCGTCGCCCTCCTCCACAAACGCGATGGGACCGCCGTTGATGGCCTCTGGCGAGACGTGCCCTATTGCGGGACCGCTGGTGGCGCCCGAAAAACGTCCATCAGTGATGAGCGCAACGCTCGACGCCAGTCCCATGCCGGTGATCGCGGCGGTTGGCGCAAGCATCTCGCTCATCCCGGGACCGCCCTTGGGACCCTCGTAGCGGATGATCACCACGTCTCCGGGGCGGATCTCGCCGCCGTACATCGCGGCCACCGCCGCACCTTCCGAGTCGAAGACTCGCGCAGGTCCGGTGTGCTTGCGCATCTCGGCAGGTACGGCCGACTGCTTGATCACGCAGCCACGAGGCGCGAGGTTTCCCTTGAGCACGCGCAGGCCGCCCTCGGGATAGTACGCGCGCTCTACCGGGCGCACGACGTCGGTATCGCGATTCTCGGACGCGTCGATGATCTCGCCCATCGTGAGCCCCGAGACGGTCATCACGTCGCGCGCGAGCAGCCCTGCCTTGTCGAGCTCGACAAGGATCGCGCCCACCCCGCCGGCCGCGTACAGATCCTGGATGTGGTAGTGGCTCGCCGGCGACAGGCGGCAGATGTTGGGCGTGCTCGCCGAGACCTCGGACCAGTCGTCGAACGTGATCGGATGGCCGAGTTCGTGCGCGATCGCGGTCAGGTGCAGCACCGTGTTGCTCGAGCCGCCAAATGCCATGTCGACGACCATCGCGTTACGGATCGCCTCCGGGGTCATGATCCGCCGGGCGGTGATACCTTCAGCCAGCAGTTCCATCACCTTCATGCCGGCACGCTTGGCAAGCCGGATCCGTTCCGAGTAGACGGCGGGGACGGTGCCGTTGCCGGGAAGCCCCATGCCGATCGCCTCGGTCAGACAGTTCATCGAGTTCGCGGTGTAGAGGCCCGCGCACGAACCGCACGTGGGGCACGCGACATCCTCGATCTCCCGCAAGGTCTCCTCGGACATCTCACCGGTCTTGACCTTGCCCACCGACGTGAACACCGTCTCCAAGTTGACGGGCGCGCCGCGGTAAGAGCCGGCGAGCATCGGCCCGCCTGAGACGACAACGGTGGGAATGTCGAGTCGCGCCGCGGCGATCAACATGCCGGGGGTGATCTTGTCGCAGTTGGGGATGAGCACCATCGCGTCGAACGCGTGCGCCTGCACCACGAGCTCAACGCTGTCGGCGATGACGGTGCGACTGGGAAGCGAGTACCGCATCCCTGCGTGGTTCATCGCAAGCCCGTCGCATATACCGATGGTGGAGAATTCGAGTGGGGTGCCGCCTGCCATGTACACGCCGGCTTTGACCGCCTCGGCGATCTTGTCGAGCATGACGTGACCGGGAATGATGTCGTTCGCCGAGTTGACCACGGCTACTAACGGACGCGCGATCTCCTCATCGGTAAGCCCGTTAGCCTTGAGCAGACTGCGATGCGGCGCCCTGGCCAGGCCGCCCTTCATGACAGCGCTTCTCAGCTCCATCGTCCACCTTCCCTTGTCGCGGTAAGAGGTCGCGGGCGTCCGGGCGGCCGCACGAGTAAGGTGGGTTCGCCACACGAAAAGAAGTGACGCGGCCGACAGTCCTCCGCAACGCGAAAGACCGCGGTCGCGACCTCGTGCTCTCGCGTCCACTCGTGCGGCAGGTAACGGATGCCACCGATCCAGCGTACTTGCCGTCTGCCCCGTCGGAGGTCGTCCGCGCGCGGGCTGGCAGCGTTCTTCTGAATGGCTCAGGGGACGGTCTTGAGACGTCCTGCGCCGGGATTCCACAGGTACCCGGCTCTCTGGTAGCGAGGATTGGCCTCTACCGCTCCCCCTCAGCGCCACTCACCGTATCCGGTTGTGTAGGTCGGGAGTATAGCCGAGGAGCCGAGCGACGCCAATGGGTCGTGCTGGCGGTCACGGTTACGGTTATCGGCTCCGGTTATCAGCGCGACTCGGCAGCTCGCGCCTCAGCGGCTCGCGCCCTCCACGACCATCCTGCGGCCCACACCATCGTAGCGAGCGGAATACAGCGCTGTCCGCTCGCCCTGAAACGCGTTGCCTTCCACGAAGAAGACACGCTCACCGTCTGCGCTCCATCCCACAGGATACGTGGATCGCCTGATGGTGAGCGGCACCGGACGTCCTCCTGAAAGCGACACTACCCACGCTCGCGAGTAGCCGTCGTCTCCCGTCTCGGCAAAAAGAAGCCGCTTGCCGTCGGGGGAGATCATGAGTTCCGCGTAGCCGAACGGACGCAGCGTCGTTGGCGGGTCCACAAGGCGCTTCTCCCCGGTTCCGTCTACCCCAAGGACTCGGATGTCAGGTTCGCACGTAGGGTCAGTGCTGCCGAGACACCCGATGTCAGACACCGAGTAGACGATCGTCGAGCCAAAGACGGCGCACGCGAGAGCCGGGGCGCCAACCGTGAGGGTACGTGCGTGTCCAACCGCCGGAACCAGCAGAAGCGAGCCGGACACCGAGTCGCCTTCGACTGTGCGTCCCACACGGATCGACTCGCTGGGCGGCAAGGCGACCACGGTGCCGTCGGGACCCACCGCCGGCGCCTCTCCGCGCGCCACGAATCCGGGCGTGCCGCCGGCGCTGCCTACAACGAGCACATCGGTATCTCCGTGAGGACCGCCCGCGTCGCGGACAAAGTACAGCTCGGAAGAGTCGGGGTGCCAGGCAAGCCCTAGCACGAGCGCCGGGCCCACGCCGATCCGCGACCCGTCACCAACGTTGACGAGCGCAAGTTCTCCTCGATCGATGATGGCGAGCTTCGTGCCGTCGGGTGAGAGCTCATAGACCTCGGCCGAAGCGGCAACCTGTCGCGGCTGGGTGCCGTCCTCTCGTGCCACCCACACCGCGCCGTCAAG
Source organism: Clostridiales bacterium (assembly GCA_018333995.1). Taxonomy (NCBI): domain Bacteria; kingdom Bacillati; phylum Bacillota; class Clostridia; order Eubacteriales; species Clostridiales bacterium. The sequence continues at coordinate 90,754 of JAGXSG010000003.1, forward strand.
CCGATAGGCGATGTACGGCGCGCGCTCGAACACGGGCACTTCACCCGGCTTCCTGATCGGGGCACCATCGCCGCCAGTGGCGCCGCCAGGGCCGCCGCCGGTAGCACCGGTACCGCCAGAGCCGGTGCCCGAGCTGGTCGGCTCCTTGCTTCCGCCGCTCGCATCAACGCCGCCTGTCGCGTCACCCACACCGCCGGATGCCGCCACGGGGTCAAGGACGCCTACCGGTACCTCTCGGCGAACATCGGCCGCTTCCCGCTGGAGCACGGCGGCGAGGAGCACGCCCGCGCCGCCGATCAGTACGAGCAACCCAAGAACGAAGAGCGCAAGACACCGCTTGTCAGCAGCGAGTCGCTCCCGCCATGACGTGGGCATCTCTATGCGTGTCTCGTCCACGCCGCCCCCAGGGGCCGTAACCTACAACTCCGCGATGAGCGCGTCGGCGTACGCCTGCGTGCCGACCGAACCTTCCGTGCTGCCGGTGTTGGACCGCTTGATGTCGTACGTGACCTTCTCGCCTCGGCCTATCACGGTCCGCACCGCACCTAAGATGCGATCCGCCGCGTCGCGTTCGCCAAGGTGGTTGAGCATGAGCACCGCCGACAGTATCTCGGCTGTGGGATTGGCGACGTCCTTGCCGGTGTACTTGGGCGCCGAGCCGTGCACCGGCTCGAACACCGCACACTCAGTCCCAAAATTGGCGCCGGGCGCGATACCGAGCCCTCCAACAAGCCCTGCCGAAAGATCGCTCACGATGTCGCCGTAGAGGTTGGGAAGCACGAGTACGTCCCACCACTCGGGGTGAAGCACGAGCTGCATGCATGTCGCGTCGACGATGTAGTCTTCGAACTCGATGCCCGAGCCGGCGTACTCCTCGGCCACCTCTCGGGCGACTTTGAGGAAGAGGCCGTCGGAGTGCTTGAGGATGTTGGCCTTGTGGACCGCGGTGACCTTCTTGCGGCCGTTGGCGATGGCGTAGTCGAACGCGAACTTCACAATGCGCCGCGTGCCGGTGATGCTGATTGGCTTGAGCGAGATGCCGGAGTCGGGGCGGATAGTGCCCGCGCCCTCAGCGGCCGCGAACTCGATGAGCCTGGCCGCGCCCTCGGAGCCCTCGGGGAACTCGATGCCCGCGTAGAGGTCTTCTGTGTTCTCGCGCACGATGACGAGGTCGATGCCGTCGTAGCGCGCGCCCGAACCCGCGATCGAGAACGCGGGCCTCAGGCACGCGTACATGTCGAGTTCCTTGCGCAGCGCCACGTTCACGCTGCGAAACCCGGTGCCGACCGGCGTGGTGATCGGACCCTTGATGGCGACCTTGTTCTTGCGGACAGACTCCAGCACGTGATCCGGGAGCGGGGTGCCGTACTTGTCCATCACGTCAGCGCCCGCCTCGGCGACCTCCCACTTAACGTCGACGCCAGCGGCCTCGACGACGCGAGTCATCGCGGCGGTGATCTCCGGACCGATGCCGTCACCGGGAATAAGTGTCACTGTGTGCTTGGCCATACAGGGCAATACCTCCAACGAGTCAGGTGCGCGCGCGTCGCAGGCGCGCGGGCGGCGAAAAGCGTGTCATCGATTGTACGCGACGTCTGGAGGTATTCCCACACCGGCCGGCGAGGCGGCTGCCGAGGCGTGCGCCCGGGTGCCCGGGTGCCCAGGTGCCGCTCGCAGCGCTACCCTTCGGCCTGCGTCACGGACGCCGTTCGCCCCTTCTCGGGCGCGCACGCTTGTATCCGCTTGGCCCGCTTGCCAAGCAATCCTTTGCCGTGCTCGGCATCGAACGACATGCGCTCGGCCGCCGCGAGCCGTACCTCATCCGAGGCATCCCCGCTCACGAGCCTAATCACGCCGATGAGCATGGCGAGGAACTCCGGGTCGCCGTGGTACACACGGATCGCCTCGTCGACGATCGGCCACACTCGCTCGGAGCGGCGAGCGGTGGTGGCCCCATACGCCGTGAGCAGGCGAAAAGCAGCCAAACGAACGACGCCGGACTCCGCGTCATGAACCGCGGCCATCGCCGCCTCTATCGCCTTGTCGGCAACCCGGGCGTCTGTCGCGACGATCTTCTCTAGCGCCGCGAGGACTTCCCAGCGTGTCTGCGCCTCGGGACGGTCGAGCGCGTCTGCAAGCTCAGCACCGAACCCCTTGAGGGCCTCGGGCTTCGCTATCGCCAGCGCGTGCACCGCCCGTGCGGCGGCGATGCGCAACTGCCGATCGTCGCCAGAAAGCCCGTCGATCAGGGTCGCGAGCGATCGCTTGTTGACCGCGGCACGTGCCGCAGTCGCTTCCTTGTCACCGCTTCGCAGCAACTCGAGCATTTCGGACTTCGGGTCGACCCTGACCGCCATTCGACGCTACCCCCTAGAGATTGAAGCCACCATGCTTCTTGAAGTGTTCCACCAGACCGCCGTCCGCAAGCAACTGCGCCATTACCGGCGGCAGGGGCGGAAACTCGATCTCGGCACCGGACGTGAGATTTCGCACGACACCCGCTTCCAGGTCCACGACGAGCTCGTCGCCGTCAGCAATGAGGTCGGTGTCGCACTCCACTACCGGCAGACCGGTGTTGATCGCGTTGCGGAAGAAGATGCGCGCGAAGCTCTTGGCCAGCACCGCTCGCGTGTTGCTGTGGATAAGCACGAGCGGCGCCTGCTCACGCGACGAGCCCATGCCAAAGTTCTTGCCAGCGACAAGAAAACCGCCCGATGGCTTCACCTTCGCGTGGTACTCCGGATCGAGGTCTTCCATCGCGTGGATCGCCATCGCTTCCATGTCCGCGGACTTGAACTTGTACTTGCCGCTGATGATGTAGTCGGTGTTGATGTCGTCGCCGTACTTGAAGGCCTTCGCCCTGAGCTCTGCCATCGCCTGTACTCCCCTGCTTTCCTGAAGGTCCGTCGTCTTGCCGACCCGTCCGCCTACCCGAAGTACGTGCGCGGGTCGGTAATCCTCGCCTCGATGACCGAGGCGACCACTGTTGCCGGACTGCCGAGGTAGATAAACGCGTTGCTGTTACCCATACGGCCCTTGAAGTTGCGGTTTGCCGTCGATATAACGTTCTCTCCGTCGCTCGGCACGCCGTTATGGGTACCCACACACGGTCCGCAGCCTGGGGTCACGACCGCCGCTCCGGCCTCGACGAGGGTCTGGATGTAGCCCGCGGCCATCGCGTCAAGGTAGATCCGCTTGGACGCCGGGGCGACGATGAAGCGAACGTCGGGGTGCACGCGACGCCCCGTTAGCATCTCGGCGGCTATCGCGAGATCCTCCAGGCGGCCGTTCGTGCACGTGCCAAGAACCCCTTGCTGGATGGGCGTGCCCTCGACCTCGCCGATGGGCGAGACGTTGTCGACCGCGTGGGGTTTGGCGACCTGCGGCACGACGCTTCCCGCGTCGATCACGATCTCCTCGACGTACACAGCGTCAGCGTCAGGGTCGACCGGCTCTGGCGTGCGTTCTGAGCGGCCCTCGAACCACAGAAGCGTCTTCTCGTCGGCGCGCATGAGGCCCGCCTTGGCGCCGACCTCGATCGCCATGTTCGAGATGGTCATGCGTGCGTCGATCGAAAGCGCGTCGATGACGGGTCCGTGGAACTCAAGTGCCTGGTAGGTCGCTCCATCCACGCCGATCAGTCCGGCGAGGTATAAGATGAGGTCCTTGGCGAACACGCCCGCGGGTAGTTTCCCCGTGTAGGTGACCTTGATCGTCTCGGGAACCTTGAACCACAGCTTACCCGAGGCCATCGCGGCCGCCCCATCGGTGCTCCCAACCCCAGTCGAGAACACGTTGAGCGCACCGTACGTGCAGGTGTGCGAGTCACAGCCCACCATCAGGTCGCCCGGGACCACATGACCGTGCTCCGGCACGACCTGGTGACACACTCCCTCGCCGATGTCGTAGACTCGCGCGCCGGTCTTCTTGCCCCACTCGCGCATCATCGTGTGGAGGGCGCTCACGCCCTCGATGGGGCTCGGAGACGAGTGGTCGATGACGAGCGCGACCTTGCTCGGGTCAAAGACCCGATCGACGCCCATGTTTTCAAGCGCGCGGATCGCGAGCGGGCTCGTGCCGTCCTGGCCCATCACGAAGTCGACATCGGCGATGACGATGTCGCCCGCCTTGGCGTCCTGGCCCGAACGGGCCGAGAATATCTTCTCGGAAATGGTCTTACCGGGAATGGGAATCACCCTCCTGGATCGCGGCGGCCGTGTCTTGACGCCTTAGTCTCACGTGGATGCTTTGGAATCGTCCCCGCCGCGCGCGGCGGAGTAGTCGTTGTACACGTAGAGCAACTCTTTGTCGAACAGCGAGCGCTTGAGCTGAATCGACAGCGTGCGGACGAGCGGCAACATCTGTGCGGCCTGACCGGGGGCAAGCTCGATGCCGTACTCGGCGAACTTCATCTCGATGGCATGTGAGCCGGAGTGCTTGCCGATGACGATCTGGCGCTCGAGACCCACCTCATCGGGCGAGAAGATCTCGTATGTCTTGGGGTTCTTGATCACACCGTCCGCGTGGACACCGCTCTCGTGCGCGAAGACGTTCGTGCCGATGACCGGCTTCCATGCGGGAAGGCGGCGTCCCGCCGCGCCAAACACGTACTCGCCGATCTCGCGGAAACGGGTGGTGTCGATGTCAATTTCAAGGTCCTCGATGTACTTGAGCGCCATGACGACGACTTCGAGCGCCGCGTTGCCAGCCCGCTCGCCAAGGCCGCCAACGGTCACGTTCACCCAGTTCGCACCGGCGTGGATACCGGCGATGGCGTTTGCGACCGCCATCCCAAAGTCGTTGTGCGTGTGCATCTCGACATCGAGTCCGCAGTGCTGCTTGAGCTCTCGGATCGCCGCGTACGTGCGAAACGGCTCCATCACGCCGATCGTGTCGCAGAACCGGATACGGTCCGCGCCCTCGGCTTCCGCAGCCTTGGCGTACTCGATGAGAAAACCCATCTCGGTTCGTGAGGCGTCCTCGGCGTTGACTGAGACGTAGACGCCATGACTCTTGGCGAACGCGACGGACTCCCGGATGGAGTGTAAGACCCACGCGCGATCTTTCCGAAGCTTGGTCTCGATGTGGATGTCCGAAGTGGCGAGCGAGATCGCGACCGCGTCAACACCGCACTCGATCGACTGCCTAATGTCCTCGACGTTCGCGCGGTTCCACCCAAGCACGGACGCTCTGAGGCCGAGGTGCGCGATCTCTTCGATCACATCGCGCTCGTCGCCTCCCATGGCGGGGATACCCGCCTCGATCTGATGCACGCCGATCTCGTCGAGCAACCTCGCGATACGGATCTTTTCCTGATTGGCGAAAACGACGCCGGCGGTCTGCTCGCCGTCGCGCAGGGTCGTATCGTCAAGCATGATTTGGCGCGTGCCGAGTTCGCTTGCAAACGTGAATGGAACGCTGTGAGCTTTGGCTTCTTCGTGCCGCACGGCGAACAGGCACCTCCTCAGTCGAGCGCAGGGGAGTAGTTTACGACAGCGCGCCCTATGCGGACAAACGAGTGTGCCCCGTCTTGCCAAGGACGCTGCGCGTCGAGGAGCCAACGGCGCTGGCAACGGGTACGAAACGTATGACGCATCCGACGCGGCACCACACGACTGGACACGCCTGTGCGCCCTGCCCTCTTCTACAGCGACGCCATGGCCGCCTACGACCTCGGCCCTCATCATCCACTCAAGCCCGAACGCTTCACGCTCGCGGTGGACCTGATGCGCGCCTACGGCTTGATCGGCGAGGAACGGAATCTCGACCCAGTTCACCCGATCGAGTTCTTCTCGCCGAGCGGCCCCGCGTCAGGCGCGGACCTCGCTCTCGTCCACGACGAGGCGTACATCGCCACCGTCAAGGACGCCTCGGCGTATCCCGAGCGCTACCGCTTCGTCACGCGCCATGGCATCGGTGTGGGCGACACGCCAGCCGCGCACGGACTGCATGACGTAGCGGCTCTGATCTGCGGCGGAACCATCGCCGCGCTCTCCCGCGTGCTCGACGCGCCCGGTCCGGCACGATCCTTCGCCCCCGCCGGTGGGTTGCACCACGCCCACCGGAACTCCGCAGCGGGCTTCTGTATCTACAACGATCCGGCCGTGGCGATAGCAGTGGCGCTCCGTGAGCGCCCGGGAACCCGCATCGCCTACCTGGACATCGACGCCCACCACGGCGACGGCGTCCAGGAGGCGTTCTATGACACCGCCAACGTGCTCACCATCTCGCTTCACGAGTCCGGCCGCTACCTGTTCCCGGGAACCGGACACGCCGAGGAAACCGGCATCGGCGCAGGAACCGGCTACGCCATCAACGTGCCACTACCGCCATTTGCTGACGCCGAGTGTTACAAGGTTGTCTTCGACGAGGTCGTTGCGCCCGTACTTGCCGCGTTTTCGCCCGACGCGCTCGTCGCACAGTGCGGCGCTGACGCGCACCACGCCGACCCGCTCACCCACCTCGGCCTCACCCTCTCGGGGATGCGCGACCTCTACCGGCGGATCGTCGAAATCGCGGACGCGTCATGCGGTGGACGGCTCGCTTGCTGCGGAGGCGGCGGCTACGGCACGTACTCGGTGGTGCCCCGCGCCTGGACGATGCTCGCCGCGGTGCTTGCTGGCGTCGATGTCCCGGACGCTCTGCCGGAGGAGTGGCGTGCTCGTTCATCGTCGATGAGCGATGAAGAGGCGCCTCGCACGATCACCGAGGACACCGCGCCCCCGGGCGACCCGGGCACCGCGCTAGAACACACGCGCTCGGTCGTGACACAGCTGCTGCGGTCGGTCACGCTGCTCAAGTGAGGCCGTGTGAGTTGCGGCGCGGCGAAAGCGATCAGGCATCCGCCCACACCGGCACAAACGACCGGGCGCCGCGCATCTCGACGCGCGCCTCCGGAGCGGACGGGCAGATGGTCTCGACGAGGCGCCAGAAGCGCGGTGAGTGGTCGAGGTGGACGAGGTGCGCGAGCTCGTGCGCGAGCACGTAGCGGGCGAGGTGCGTCGGCAAGAAGACGAGGTCGCGGTTGAGCGAGACGGTGCCGCGGGCCGAGCAACTCCCCCACCGGGTGCGCTGGCCGCGGATGGTGACGCGGTCGGGCAGCGGGAGGTCGTGCGCGGCGGCGAGTGCGGCGAGGGTCTCGGGCAGCACGGCGCGGGCGGTGCGGTCGCGCCAGCGCCGGAGGGCGGCGAGGCGGGCATCCGGGTCGGCCGAGCCGCGGACCACGAGGGAGTCGCCGCGCGCGGTGGCGGTCGTGCGGGAGGCGACCGACGCACTCTCGTAGAGGACCGCGAGATCGAGCCCTGCGGTCGGGAGCGCCACGCGCGCCGGGAGCCGCTCGGCCGCGGGTGCGAGGAACACCGCGCGGCGCTCGGCAACGTGTGCAAGCGCGGCCTCGGCCCACGCGCGGCGGGACGCGACGGCGTGCTCGGCCACCCCGCGCGGCGCGCGCGCAGGCACGCACACGACGAGCCCGTCGCGCGCGCTCACGGTCAGCCGCACCCGGCGTGCGCGCCACGAGAGGCGCACGGTGTAGGGAGGCAGTGCGGCGGCGAGCCCGCACCCGGCGGGCGCAGGCACCGGCGTGCCGGGCAGCGGCTGCATGTCCCTCCTCATCGGCCGACCTCGATCCTCACCAAGGTGTGTACCCGAGGCGTGCGCGCGAAGTCAGGAGGGATGGACTCGGCGGTGATGTCGCGCCAGGTGAGCGCGGCGGGGTCGCCGCTGGCCGAAGTGAGCGCGGCGGCCGCGAGGGAGTCGGCGTCGAAGGCGAAGCGCTTGCGATTCGTCGAGAAGAGCAGCGTGCCGCCGGGCGCCATGAGCGGCACGATGCGGCCGATGAGGTCCGCGTGGTCGCGCTGCACGTCGAAGGTTCCGTCCATGCGCTTGGAGTTCGAGAAGGTGGGCGGGTCGCAGAAGACGAGGTCGAAGGGGCCGGCCGAGCGCGCCGCGGGGCTGTCGAGCCACGCGAGCACGTCCGCGCGCACGCGGGTGTGCCGACGCCCTTCGAACGCATTTCGCGCCATGTTGCGGGCCGCCCAGTCAAGGTAGTTCTGCGACATGTCGATCGTAGTCGTCGACGCGGCGCCACCGGAAGCTGCGTAGACGGTGGCGGTGCCGGTGTAGGCGAACAGGTTGAGGAAGCGGGTGCCTGAGGCGGCGTCGCGCACCATCCCGCGCGTGATGCGGTGATCGAGGAACAGGCCGGTGTCGAGGTAGTCCGAGAGGTTGACCTCGAAGAGCAGGCCGCCCTCGGCCACGGTGAGCGTGCGACGCTCGGCGGCCTGACGCTCGTACTGTGCGGTGCCGCGCTGGCGCGTACGGACTTTCAGGTAGACGTCGGCGGGATCGATGCCGAGGGTGTCGGCGACGGTGGCGTGCGCCTCGGTGAGGCGGCGGCGTGCGAGCTCGGGTGCGACCGTGTCCGGCGGCGCGTACTCGGCGATGTGCGCGAGCGTGCGGCCCTCGTCGGGGCCGGCGCCGTGGTAGACGTCGACGGCGAGCGCATACTCGGCAAGGTCAGCGTCGTAGATGCGGTAGCAGGTGATGTCGGCGCGGCGCGCCCACTTGCCGAGGTGGCGCACGTTCTTGCGCAGGCGGTTGGCGAGTTGGCGGACGCCCTCGGATTCGGGCGTGGCGGGCGGGTGACCGGGGGCCGAGGGGGTGGCGGGGGTGCCAGACGTAGCGGATGTGCGATCCGAGAGTGTCCCAACCCGTCCGGCGCGCCCAACGGCGACGGTGACCGGGATGCGTCCGTTGAACGTCGCGTGCTCGGCGGCGATGTCGAGTCCCATGAGCGGCAGCACGTCGACCGCGGCCGTCACGACGCACACGTCCCACTCCGCAAACGCCTCGCGCAACCGCGCCCCCACGCCCGAGTAGAGCGCTCGCAACTCGCCGATCTCCTCGGCCCCGAGCCGCTCGCCATAGGGCGGGTTGAACGCGACGAGGCCGGGTGAGGAAGCGGGCGGCCGGGCCCGCAGCGCGTCACGCTTCTCAAAGCGCACCACGCGCGCGAGTCCCGCGCGACCCGCCGAGGCGGTCGCGAGCGCAAGGGCCCGGCCGTCGGTGTCGCTACCGAGGAACCGGGGGACGGCAGCGCCGGTGCCGAGCGCCGCCGCGATCCCGGCCTCCGCTCGCTCGCGGGCCTCGGCGACCAGCCGCTCCCAGAGCGCGTCGTCGCGCCCGAGCCACCCGTGCACGCCGAGGTAGGCGCGCCCGAGCCCCGGCGCAATGTCGCACGCCACGCACGCGGCCTCGATCACGAGCGTGCCCGCACCGCACATCGGGTCGCAAAACGCGCCGCCCTCCTCGGCCCTGCGCGGCCAGCCCGCGAGCGCGAGCACACCGGCCGCGAGGTTTTCTTTGAGCGGCGCGACCACCTGTTCGCCGGGAGCGCGGTAGCCGCGTCGGTGGAGCCCGTCGCCAGCCAGGTCGATACTCACGGTGGCGCGCTTGCCGCGCAGCGCGACGTTGACGCGCACGTCGGGGCGCTCGGTGTCCACGCTCGGTCGCCTCCCGAACCGGTCGCGCAGCCGATCGACGATCGCATCCTTGACCTTGAGCGCGGCGTAGCCGGTGTGCGAGATCGGCGAGCGCGAGGCGACCACGTCGACCGCGAGCGTGCCGTCGACCGGCACGTGTTCCTCCCACGCCAGTTCGCGCACCGCGGCGTAGAGGGTGTCGGGATCGGGCGCATCCACCTCGGCGATGCGCAACAGCACGCGCGAGGCGACTCGGCTCCACATGAGCACACGCGCCGCACCCTCAAGGTCCGCGAGAAACGAGACTCCCGCCCGCCGCTCACGCACGCGGCCGGCCCTAAGAGCGCGGAGCTCCTCGGCGAGAGGTGCCTCGAGCCCGAGCGGTACGGGCGCGAACAGGGTGTGTACTGTCGCCATCGACGCCCTACCAGCCGCGGAGCGCCGCGGCCACCTGCACGCGGACGGAATCGGGGACCGCCGCGACGCCTCCGTACACACGCACCCGCCCGATTGCGGCACGGTGCGTCGAGATCTCGGCGCGGACCGCCTCCGGCAGGCGCGAGGGCGGCGTCAGGTAGAGCACCGATGCGGGGGCCGACAGACCTTGCGCCGCACCTCCAGCAAGCGCGTCGGCGAAATCGACCCCTGTCGCAAGACCAGCGTTGGCGCGCGTGAGTCCAGCTGAGACACCATGTCCGGCGACAGCAAGCGCGGTAGAGTAGCGATCCGCCCCCGCGAGGCGCCGCACTTCGGCGACGTGAGTCGCAAGCTCTGAGGCGATCGCCGGGTAAACCGCCGACTCCCCGCCAACAATGAACGCGCGAGTGGCGCTGATATCTGCGAGGGCGGCTGCCGTGGCCGTCGGCACGCCCGAGGGGTGCACCAGCAATACGGGTCGGGCGAGAAACGCCGAGACCGGAGCGGCGGCGAGCGCGTCGGGGAAGTCAGTTCCTGTCGCCACGTAGACGACAGGCACGTATCCGGGGCTGGCCGCCCTCGCCTCGGCCACGGTCACCCGCGCTACGGCGGCGGAAGTCTCGTAGCGGTCTGTGCCAGCAACGCGATCCACGCGCCTGACGCCGAGAGCGCCGATCGCCTCCGCGACGTCCTCGGCCACCGCGCCCTCGCCCCCGATCACGATCGCGCGCGCAGGTGCGAGCCGCACGATCTCGGCGCGAACACTCGCGGGCAGCGCCGAGCGGCGCGTCAGCAGGACGGGGCCTTTGACCGCACCGGCGAGTCCGGCCCCGGAAAGCGCGTCGGGCCACGACTCTCCCGTCGCGATCACGATGGTTTCCACCGCCGCCGGGTCAGGGAACGCCCGCCTCGACGCCGCCACGGCGGTCTCGTAGCGGCACGCCCCGGCAACCGGGTCGATAAACGCTCCGAGATCTTCCTCGATGCCGTTGAACCGGTAGGGCGCGAAGCCGACGCCGGACGCCGCCCAGTACGGATACGGCGTCTCCCTCATGCGCGTGCCGCCCGCCGAGTTGCTCGCCTCAAACGCCCAGTAGTGCGTCCGCGCGGCGTTCGACCAGCCACCGAAGATGACGGCGTGCCCCCAAACCGTCGCCGTTTTGGGCCTGATGATCGCGTCTCCCGGCCGCAGGTCCTCACGCGTTATGGGCGTGCACACCCCCGGGAGCGTGTCGGTCGCGAGCGACCTCGCGGCACCGCTCGGCCAGGTGAGCCTCCACGCCATCGAAACGAAACCTGAGCAGTCCTGGCGGTACCCCTCGAAAAACGACGTCTGGCTGTACGGCACCGCGAGGTCGACCCAGCGCTGAGCTCGCGCCATGACCTCCGGACAGGAGATCGCAGAGGCATCGGCGACCGCGGCGAAAAAGAACGCCGCGGCGAAAACGCAGACCACCACGCTCGATTTCGACGCGCGACCGGCGCGGCAAAGTGCGCTGTAGTATTGACTACTCATGTCTCATCTATCGGCACGCGGCGAACCGGCCACTCAGCGCGCGAACCCTTCGACCACGTACGTGCCTGAGCGCTGGTCCTTGCGCAGCGTGACAAATCCGAGCTTCTGCGCGTCTTCAAGCAGCTGCGTGAACGATTTGTAGCCATACGACGACTCGGTGAACTGCGGCTGCTTGCGCTTGATGGTGTCTTTGAGCATCGACGAGTGGATCGGGTCGACGTTCTCGCGCTGCAGCGCCTCTATCGACTCGAACAACAGCTTGTACGCCGGACGCTTTGCTTTGGGGACCTCTTGCCCCAACGCGGGTGTCGACGTGGCCCGCCCCAGGTCCTCGTAGTAGATGAACTCGTCGCAGTTCGCCGCAAGCAGGTCACTCGTGGACTCTTTCATCCCAAGTCCGATGACGGTCTTGCCATTCTCTTTCAACTTGCCCACAAGCGGCGTGAAATCGCTGTCACCCGACACGATGCAAAACGTGTCGATGTGCTCTTTTGTGTATGAGAGCTCCATCGCGTCGACGACAAGCCGGATGTCCGCCGAGTTCTTGCCGGTCATCCCGCGTTGCGGGATCTCCGTGAGCTCGATGCCGAGCTCGTGCAGCGGCGTGACATACTCCGGAAAGCGCGCCCAATCCGCGTACGCTCGCTTCGCGACAATCTTGCCCTTCTCGACGAGCCGCTCGAGCACGAGCTTCATGTCGAACGCCGCCTTCTGGGCGGCTCGAGAACGTGGGCGCCGCGAGGACTGCTCGGCCCCGACGGCTAGGTTCTCGAAGTCGATGAACACTGCAAGCGCGTGTGCTTCGTCCGGCATGGATACCTCGTCCCCTCGTGCCGAAGGCTCCCGGCGTGGTGGCGGTCTACCAGCATCCATGGTATCACCCCGGCCCGTTGTGGAATGCTATATCGAGTACCACAACACCCGCCTTTGACGCCGAGGAGGAATCGGCCGATGCCACTACCAGCAGTAGGTGAACCCGCCCCCGCGCTCACCCTTCCAACGCACCTCGACACGACGTTCTCACTGGCCGCGCAGCGCGGTTCCAACACCGTTATCGCGTTCTTCCCGCTAGCGTTCACGCCTGTTTGAAGCAGCCAGATACCGGCTTACCAGGCAGACCTCGCCCGGTTTGAGCGGTTTAACACCCAGGTCGTGGGTGTGAGCGTCGATCACGTGCCCGTGCTCAAGGCGTGGGCCGAATCCCTCGGCGGAATTACCTACCCGCTGCTCAGCGATTTTTGGCCGCACGGTGAGGCTGCGCGCGAATGGGGAGTGTTTCGCGAGGAGGAGGGCTCCAGCGAGCGCGCGATCTTCATCGTCGACGCGGCGGGCATCGTCCGCTACGCCGACGTGCACGACATCGCCGATCAACCCGACAACGCCGAGCTCTTCGGGGTGCTCGAAATCCTCGAACCCGGGCGTGCCGAGGCGCTGCATGCCGAAGAGGCCGCAGCCCGGGACGGTGCGGACGAACACGCGGATGAAGCCAAAGACTCAGGCGAACCCGGTCTGCTCATGTTCTGCACCGCATGGTGCCCCGACTGCCGCGCCGCCCGAGATTGGCTTGCCGCGCACGATATCCCTTTCCGCGAGATCGACGTCTCACGCGACCCCGACGCCCGGGCCAGAGCGGCCGCACACAATCACGGTCATCTGCACACGCCCACGTTCGAGTTTGGCGCCGAGGTATGCGTCGACTTCCGGCCGGACAGATTAAGCGAGCTGCTCGGCATGGACCGCCGTCATGCGACGTAGGGCGCGACGCTCATCGCCGCTTTGCTGGTTCTTGCGGAAGATCACCGGAGCGCAAGAGGCGGTCGTGGATCGCCCACACCCCTACGCGTGCGCCGTACCCGTACTTCAGTCCGGTAATGCCTCCGCCTGAAAACCCGAGTCCGGCTACCGCGAGCCACTGCGCGCCCACGAGCTGACCGAGAAACGCGAAGAGCATCCCGCCGATAAGGGCGAGTGCGTTGCACATCCAGTACCGCCACGCCTGCCCGCCTTGCAGCCGACCACCCGTGCGAAGCCCGAGCCAGAGCCCGGCGGCGATACCGGCAAGCGCCGCCGCTGTCAGAAGCAAGATCTCCACCGGATCACCTCTCGTAGAGGTGGTAGAGCGCGTGCGTGCCCTCTTCGCCATGCCCGGCCGCGAGCAAGGTCTCGTACAGGCGCGCGGCGAGCTGCGTGCCTGGCACCTCCAGCCCGAGCTCCTCGGCCGAGGCGAGTGCGATTCGCAAGTCCTTCACGAAGTGCTTAACAAAAAACCCGGGCGCGAAGTCCCCCGCGAGGATGCGCGGCGCCAGGTTCGCGAGTGTCCACGAGCCCGCGGAGCCAGCCCCGATCGACTCCAGCACGCGCGCTTGGTCGAGTCCCGCGCCGCGCGCGTATGCAAGCGCCTCGCACGCGCCGAGCATCGATGCCGCTATCGCGATCTGATTGCATATCTTGGCGTGTTGACCGCAGCCAGGACCGCCATGATGGACGACCGTCGTGCCCATCGCACGCAGCAGCGGCTCGACCGCGTGCGCGTCGGCCTCCTCGCCCCCCACCATGATCGAGAGCCGCGCCTCGCGCGCGCCCCTGTCACCGCCGGTCACCGGAGCGTCGAGCGCGCGAAGCCCCCGAGCCGAGGCCGCCTCGGCAATCCGCCTGGCGAGCGCAGGAGAAGAGGTTGTCATGTCGATTAGGTACGTGCCCGGCCGCGCGGCGCCCAGCAGCGAGCCGTCGCCGCCACCATCGTCACCAAAGTAGAGCGCCTCCACATCAGCAGGGTAGCCGACGATCGTCACAACGGCGTCGGCCCGCGCCGCAAGCTCCGTCGGCGTCTCGGCCCACTGGGCTCCGGCCTCAAGGAGCCCTGTCGCCTTCTCGGCCGAGCGCGCCCACACCACCACGTCGAACCCAGCGGCGAGCACGTGTCCCGCCATCGGCGCGCCCATCACGCCGGTGCCGATAAACCCGACCGTCGACTCTCCGGGCGAAAGCGTGCCGCTCATCGCTCGCCCCCGATCCTGCCCAGCAGCCAGCCGATGTTCTCGCCGAGCGTTCTCATCGTGCGAAGCCCTTCCTCGTCGTTAGCGACCTCGCCCCTCGCCCCGCCCACGCCGAGGTTCCAGTAAGTTGAGCCTACGACGATCATCTGGCCTATCAAGAAGAAGTGGTTGATGGTGTCGAGCGCGTGAATCGCGCCCGCACGGCGGTGCGTCACCACGCCCGCCCCCAAAGCACGCACGAACATCCCTTCACTACCGCGCGCGACGTAGCCCGCCCGATCGATGATGGCTTTAAGTTCCGCGGTTACATCCGCAAAGTAGACCGGTGACGCAAGGATGATGCCGTCCGCGCCGTCGAGAGCGGTGATGACTTCGTTGCCAAAGTCGCTGCGCCCATGACACTGGCGATCCGCCGCAGAACGGCACCGCATGCACGCCGTGCATCCGCCTACCGTCTGGCCCGCAAGCGCGATCTGCTCGCACTCGATCCCAGAAGCCCGCAGCGGCTCAAACACCGCCTCGACGAGCATCGCTGTGTTGCCGCCCGTTCTTGGCGACCCGTTAACCGCTACAACCCTCATGCGTGACCCCTGCTAGCTGGCCGCTGCGGCGGAGGGAAGATCGCGCTCCGCACGGTAGGCGATGGCGAGTGTGCCCGGTCCCACGTGCAATCCTACCACCGGGCCGATGCCAACGATCCTCGGCGCCTGGCCGGTTGCCTCCTCCACCATCGTCGCGAACTCCCGTCCCTCGGCTTCGGCGTTAATGTGGTGGACAAAGACCTCCGCAAGGCCAGAGCTTTCCATGTCGGCGGCGAGCACCGAAACCATCTCGGCAAGGGCGCGCTTCTTCGTCCGCACCTTGCCCCAGACATTCGTCGTACCGCCTGTGACCGTGAGGATCGGCCTGATCTGCAAGAGTGAACCGAGCAACGCCGACGCGCCTCCGATCCGCCCGCCCTTGCGCAAGTGCTCAAGCGTGTGGGGAACAAAGAGGAAGCGCGTGCGCGGTATGGTGGCGCGCGCAGCGGCCGCGACCTCATCGAGCGAGGCGCCCGCTGCCGCCGCGCGAGCCGCCTGAAGAACCGCGAGCCCAAGCTGCATCGAGTTGGAGCGCGAGTCAACAAGCTCGATACGCGCGTCGGGATGCGTCTCCCGCACCATCTCAACGGCCATCCGGGCCGACTCCAGTGTGCCGCTCATGTCCGCCGAGATGAACACGCCGCACACGTCTTCTCCAGCTTCGACCGCCTCGGTGAAGACATCGACCATGCTCTGGACCGAAGGCTGGGAGGAGGTGGGAAGCTCGCTTCCTGAAGCCATGCGCTGGTAGAACCACTCATTGTCGAGCCCTTCCTCAGCGAAGGACTCCTGCCCAAAGTTCACGAAGAGCGTGACGACCTTAATGCCGAGCCTTTCACGCTCATCTGTGGGCACATACGACGTCGAATCTGTGACTACACGAACAGGCATGGCCGCCGCCTCCAGCCGCATCGGGGATGTGCGCGACTCATACCGCGCA
This sequence comes from Clostridiales bacterium, assembly GCA_018333995.1. Lineage (NCBI taxonomy): Bacteria > Bacillati > Bacillota > Clostridia > Eubacteriales > Clostridiales bacterium. The sequence continues at coordinate 106,686 of JAGXSG010000003.1, forward strand.
CGTGTAGGTTGAATTGTACCCGAACCGGATGCCCAGGCCGCGTGCGGGAGAAGCTAAATTGGACGCGTAACTGGACGTCATGGGCGTGATGTGTGCCGCGCATTGGGGGACGATACAGTTATGATCAGGTTCTATGCACCGTACCGCGCGCCAACACGGTACCCGTGACATCGAAGGAGCCGCGATGGAGCGCGAGAGGATCGTCATCATGGGAGCGGCCGGGCGGGACTTCCATGTGTTCGCCACGTGCTTCCGCGACGACCCCGGAGTCGAGGTCGTCGGTTTTACCGCCGCACAAATCCCCGGCATCGATGACCGCGTCTATCCCGCGGACCTCGCCGGTCCGCTCTACCCTCACGGTGTCCGCATCGTGCCCGAGGAGCGGCTGGCCGAGCTCATCGAGACCGACCGGATCGACCGTGTGCTCTTCGCGTATAGCGACGTGAGTCACGAGACCGTGATGCACCACGCCTCGGCCGTGCTCGCGGCTGGGGCGGACTTTGGCATCATCGGACCCGAGCGCACGATGCTCGGCTCGAGCGTCCCGGTGATATCCGTCTGCGCCGTTCGCACCGGCGCGGGCAAGAGCGGCATCTCTCGGCGGATATGGGAACTGCTCGCCGCCCGCGGCATACACGCGGTCGACATCCGGCATCCCATGCCCTACCGCGACCTCTCGTGCATGGCCGTCGAGCGCTACGCGAGCATCGAAGACCTCGACCGCCTCGGCGTGACGATAGAGGAGCGGGAGGAGTACGAGCACCTGATCGAGGTAGGCGCGGTGGTGTTCGCCGGAGTCGACTACAAAGCGATACTCACCGAGGCCGAGAAGGAAGCCGAGCTCATCATATGGGACGGCGGCAACAACGACATGCCGTTTATCCGTCCCGGCTTGGAGATCGTCGTGCTCGACCCGCACCGCGCTGGTCACGAGCGCCGCTACCACCCGGGTGAGACAAACTTCCTGCGCGCAGACGTGCTCGTCATCAACAAGGTTGACTCCGCCCCTCCGGGAGCGGTCAAGGCGCTTCGAGACGCCGCCGAGACGCACAACCCGCACGCGGTCGTGGTCGAGATGGCCTCGGAGGTCACCGTCGACGACCCGTCCCTGCTTGCCGACGCCCGTGTGCTCGTCATTGAAGACGGGCCCACCGTGACACACGGCGGCATGGCGTTTGGTGCGGGCGCCATCGCGGCGCGGGCGGGCGGCGTGGCTGAGCTCGTCGATCCCCGCCCGTACGCGGTCGGCTCGCTTGCCAAGACCCTCACGCACTACCGCCACCTCGACTCCGTCCTGCCGGCAATGGGCTACTCGGCAGATCAGCTCGCCGACCTTGAAGCGACGATAGCGGCCGCCCCGTGTGACGCGGTGGTCATCGGCACCCCGATCGACCTTTCGCGTCTCATCGAGATCCGCCAGCCAGTCGTGCGCGTGTCGTACCGCGCCGCTGACGTCGGTTCCCCCACGCTCGATGAGGTGGTTTCGGCGTTCCTGGCACGCGAGGCTAGAGGGAAGAGCTAAGCCGATGCACCAACACATCAATACACCGCTCTACGTCATCGCCCTCGGAGGCAACGCGATCATCCGGCCCGGTGAGGCCGGAACCATCGAGCAGCAGGTCGCGCACGCTTCAGAAGCGCTCGAGCCGGTCGCCCGGCTGGCCGCTGAGGGTGCGGGTATCGTGCTGACGCACGGTAACGGGCCGGTTGTCGGCAACATCCTATTGCGCAACGAGGCCGCGGCGGAGAGCGTCTCGCCGATGCCGCTGTACATCGCGGACGCCGACTCAGAGGGCGGCATAGGCTTCATGTTGCAAAACACGTTGCGCAACCTCATGCGCCGAATCGGCGTTACGCGTGAGGTCGCGACTATCGTGACACAGGTCGCTGTCGACCCGAACGATCCCGCGTTCACCGCGCCGAGCAAACCCGTAGGGCCGCACTACGCCGCCGCGCGCGCGCGTGAGCTAGCGAACCTGCGCGGCTGGACGCTCGCGAAGGTGGGGGCTGACGCGTGGCGCCGCGTGGTGCCGAGCCCAAGACCGCTGCGCATCATCGAGACCGCGGTCGTGCGCACGCTCGTGGACGCTGGCGACGTCGTGATCGCCGCAGGCGGGGGCGGCATCCCCGTTTTCGAGTCCGCCGACGGAGCCACACTCACCCCTATCGACGCGGTTGTCGACAAGGACTGGTCGAGCGCGCTGCTCGCCCGCGACATCGGCGCGGACCTGCTCGCTGTCCTCATGGAAGCCGACGCGCTCTACCTGGGCTGGGGAAGCGACACGGCGCGTCTTGTCCCCCGCATCACGGTGGGCGACGCGCATGTCTTGCTCGACTCAGGAGCCCTCGCCGCCGGCAGCATCGCGCCCAAGCTCGCCGCGTGCGTCATGTTTGTCGAGTACACTGGGAAAGAAGCCCTGATGTGCGCCTCAAACCGTCTCGAAGAGGGACTTGTCGGCAAGTCAGGGACCCGCATCACGGCCTAGCGCCGCGTATTAGGTCTCGGAATATCCCTTCGCCACGCTCACGATTTTTGCGCGCGACCGCTCATCATTTCGGCTCATGCGGGAATACATATGTGCCGATACGCTCTCCGAGAGGGTCCACACGTCTTTTCAGGAGCGCTCCATGGTCACCGCGGTCTCGGGGCTTTCGACCATACGCACGTACTTTAACGCGGACACCCGCTACCTGTTCCAGGTGCTCGTGTGCTCGACCTCGAACGTCGAGGCGACGATCGCGCTCGATCTGCTCTCAAAGACAGTGCCAGAACGGGCGATCGTCTCGGCGGTGAACTTGAGGGAAGCGATCCGAGCGGTCCCGGCCACGCCGTTTCGCATGGCCGTCGACGAAGAGACCCTCGTGCGCGCGGGAGGCATGCGGCGTGATCTTGCGATGTTTAAGCGCGAGACGCCCGACAGCTACGTCGTTGCGGTAACCACAGCGGGCAACCTCGTTCTCGACCTTGTCATCAAGTACGAAAACGAGAAACGATTCTGGACGCCGGTGCCCGCGAAGCACGATCTGTGTGACCCGGGAATCGTGCAACACCTGATCATGAGCGAGCACCTGTTCGCGACCGTGCTGGAGATAATCCGCGCGATGGGCGTGGTCCACAACCCCACGCTCCACCTCTCTCTCGACGATTGGCATCTCGAGTACGCGCGCGAGTCGATCACCTACGTCGACGACATGTTTTAGAACCGTCTCGACCTAGGGCCAGGGCGCGTAGCGGACCGAGCATCCAAACTTGGCCATCTCGGCGAGCGCCGCATCACCATCGCCAGGTACGAGGTCCACCGCACGGCACCCGTCAGCGACCACCGTAACCGCGAACCCCAGCTCTCGCGCGTCGAGCGCGGTGTACTTCACGCAGTACTCGGTCGCCAGGCCGACTACAACGACCTCAGACACGCCGCGCTCACGCAGATAGGATTCGAGACCGGTCGCTTTGCGGCGTCCGTTGTCGAAGAATCCCGAGTAACTGTCGACGCGCGGGTCGGCGCCCTTGCGCACCACGTGTGTGACAAGACCGACGTCGAGTGCGGAGTGAAAGCTCGCTCCGGGCGTCTGTTGCACACAGTGCGGCGGCCAGAGCACCTGAGCCATCCCGTCGAGATCGATGACATCGCCCAAAGACGCTCCGGGGTGGTTGACGGCGAAGCTGGCGTGATCAGCGGGGTGCCAGTCCTGTGTTGCCACGACAAGGCCAAAGAGCGGGGCGAGCGTGTTGGCCACTGGCACGACCTCGTCGCCTGCGGCCACCGGCAACGCTCCGAACGGCATGAAGTCATTTTGGATGTCTACGAGTATCAGCGCTTGCACGAAACCATCTCCTTGCGCTCGTGCGGAATTGCGCGGTTCACCCGCGCTCACCCGCGCGATCTGGACATGACGACGAGCTTCGTCCTGACCGCGTGCGCTCCGCGCTCAAGTCCCACCGGATACGAGTGAGGGTTCAGAAAGCGCAGAATCGACGGGTCGAAGGCGCGCATCTGCTCGCGGGCTCGCCTGGCGGCCTCGGCGAGGGGCGGGGGCTCCCAGACGCGCGTGCCCGCACGAAAGACGGGAACGAGGAGCTCCTCTGAGGACGTGCCCGCTTCGAAACGCTTGCGACGAGTGGGGTCGGCTGGGTCGACCATGACGGCATCGCCTGAGGGCGGACGGCTCACATCGTAGACCATGTCGCCCGCCGGATGTCCCTCGGCGTCGTGGTACCGGCGAACGCCGAGCACCCCTGGCGTGGTGACCTTAGCGGTCTGCTCGGATACCTTGATTCGCGGCTCCCACTCACCTCCAGGCCGCCTGACTGCGGTCAGTTTGTAGACACCCCCGAGCGCGGGCTGCTCGTAGGCGGTCACGAGCTTGGTGCCCACGCCCCAGACGTCGATCGCCGCCTCCTGCTCCTTCAGACTGGCGATCAAGTGCTCGTCTAGCTCGTTTGAGGCGATGATGCGCGCGTCGGTAAGACCGGCCGCGTCGAGTATCTCTCGCGCGCGCCGCGAGAGCCACGCGAGGTCGCCGGAGTCGATTCGCACACCGATGAGCGCATGCCCGCTTCCGCGCAAACGAACTCCCGCCTCCGCCGCGCGGGCTACCCCCGCGAGGGTGTCGTAGGTGTCAACGAGGAAAGTGCAGTTGTTGGGCATCGCCTCGGCGTATCGCGCAAACGCCTCGTCCTCATCGTCGAAGAGCATCACCCAGCTGTGCGCGTGTGTTCCAGCCACCGGAATTCCCCACACACGGCCCGCGAGGGTATTCGACGTGCCCGAGCAACCGCCCACGAACGCGGCCCGCGACGCCGAGAGCCCTCCGTCGGGTCCCTGCGCTCGGCGCAACCCGAACTCGATCACGCGGTCGCCGTGGGCCGCCCGGCAGACCCGCGATGCCTTCGTCGCGACGAGCGTCTGAAAATTGACGGTATTCAGGAGCGCGGTCTCTACAAGCTGCGCCGAGATCACCGGTCCGCTCACGCGAAGGAGCGGTTCATGCGGGAAGACAACTGTCCCCTCGGGAACCGCGTCGACATCCGCGTCGAAACGAAACGTCTCCAGATAGGTCAAAAACTCGCTGCCAAACAGCGGCCGCGCGTCGTTACCTTCGAGAGAGGCGAGGTAGGCGATATCGTCGTCCGAAAAGCGCAACGACTCGAGGTACTCTACGGCCTGATCGAGCCCGCACGCGATCGCGTATCCGCCTCCAAACGGATTGTCGCGAAAGGAAAGCGAGAACGACGCTTCTGTGCGGTCTACGCCCGCTAGCAGGTAGCCCTGGGCCATCGTGAGCTGATAGAGATCAGTATAGAGCCCGGGCGCCTGCCGCCACGCGTACACGCTCACGGGCCACCTCCTTGGTATCGGACGGTCGCGGGCTTCATTTTGCGATTCCTCGACATTGAGCGTACCCTATCGAGGGGGTGACGCTCCACGCGTGAGCGAGTTTGGCAGCTGGGTATATGCATCTCGGCACATCAGCGCTTGAACGGGGGATCCGATGAGCGAGCCGTACGAAGCACCACTTGATCGAGTGTCGGCAACGACCGGACACGGGGACGGCGGGTCGAGGAAGAGCGTCGCGACGCGCGCGGTAGACCTCGTCGACACGATCTACGCGCGAGAGGAGCGCGAGAGGCGGCGTGAGTCGCTTGAAGAGGTGCTCGGCAAGGCGAAGGCGGAGAGCGCCTGAGTCTCGGCGGTGCAAACGAAGACGCTTGCCTGCCCCCTACAACGGTTCGTTAAGGACGCGCATAACTTCTTCACGCACACTCTGTGAGATCGCTCCCGTTCCGCCTAGGAACCTCACAGCGGTCGTGGTCATACGGTTCGCTCCGAGCACGTCCTTTGTGGGATCGCTCAGCACGAGCGGGTCGGTCAGCAGCAGCACGCCGCGGTCGCGCCCCTGAAGCACGCCGCCGGCGAGCGCGTCGGGAAACGAGACGCCCGTCGCTATCGCGACACGCTCCCACGACAGGCCGACCTCGGCCACGCCCCACTGCGCGACCGACACCGCGGTCTCGTAGCGATTCACGCCGTGTCGCCGCAGGACCGATGGGAACTCGAGCCGGAGCTTCGCTTCGACTTCGGGTGAAACGGCCCCTATCCCCCCGGTGATGACGACTCGGGTGACACCGGCCGCTTTCATCGCCACGATGGTCTCATCGGCGATGGATGTGCCGGGTGTCAGGTACAGCGGCCACGCGTGCGCCGCCGCCAGTGGTGAAGCCGCGAGGGCGTCAGGATAGTTGTGCGCTGTGGCGACAAACGCGGTGACATCCGTCGGACCGCCCACACGCTCCGCGACAGCCCGGGCTGCTACTGCCTCAGCGGTCTTGATGCGATCGATGCCCGCCACTCTGACCCGTGTCGCCGTTGGGAGCGCGGATGCGAGCTGCTCCACCACCCGAGCGCTGACCGCACCCTCCCCGCCAACGACAAACACGCGGGACGGCCTGATCTCGCCGGTGAGGTAATCGAGCACTGCCTGAGGCAACTCGGCGGTTCGCGTGAGCAACAGCGGGCCTCCCACAGCGCGCGCGAGCGCGGAGGCGCCGAGCGCATCAGGCCAGTTCTGACCGGTCGCGATGACCACGGCGCCCGCGCCAGCAGGATACGCCGCCCTCGCGATGGCGATCGCGGTGTCATAGCGATTCTCACCGGCGAGCGCCACCACGCTCACCTTGCCTGCGCCGGCGGCCGTCACATTCAGCGCCTGGTGCGCGCCCCAGAAGTTCGCGTCCGCGCCCGTCCCCCACGGCTGGACGAGATAGGTGTACGTGGTGCCGGCGACGGCCGTCGTGTCGCTCAGTGAGAGCGCGCTCGTGTGCGAGCCCGGAATCTGCGTCCATGTTGAGCCGCCGAGTGGGCGGCGCCACACGCGGTAAACGATCGTGCGCGTGTCGTCCGATGTCGTCGCAGTGGACGCTGCCGGCTTGACCCACGACAGGTCGACCCGGCCAGGCACATTCGAGACCGCCTGCACGCTGCGCACCGGGCCGAAACGGTACCCCGTGACCGAGATGTCATCGATCGTGGGGCCCCTGCCCGTGGCGGGGGACTGACCGGTTCCCTCGACGCGATCATCGAACTCGAAGATGATGTGGCCCGCTTGCCGAGAAAGCGACGGGTCGTTGCTCGGCTTCGACAGGTCAAAAGCGCGATTGACCCAGCCTGCGGCGATCGAGAAGTTTGCGTACGTGTGCCAGTTGCCAGGATCAGCGGTGCCGTGCCAGCCCACGAGGAACGAAGGCCAATCGGCGGCTCCACGGCTGGGCATCGTGTACCACATCGAAAGCTGGGACGAGTAGAAATCGGCAAGCTGGGGAAGGGAAAGTGCCGCCCTGCCTGAAGTCTTCGACGGATACGCACTCCAATTGGCAAGGTTGTTCCCAGCGCACCACAGCCCGTTTGAGCCGCTCCGCTTGCTCAGCGTGATCCTGCCCCACCACGCCGCGACGGGGCTCTGGCTAGGGGCCGGATTGGCGCCGATCGTCATTCCCGCCGGCGGATAGGTACCCTCGAAGCCGGTTTCCCAGATCGTCGTTGGAGCGAACTGCGGCGCCGTGGTTCCGTACGCTTCTTGCGGGCCGGGGAACGTTGACACCGCGAGAGGCACGACCAGCGCAACGACCAGCATGAAGCGGGCAACCGGGCTACCGGTGCAACGGGAGATCGATCTCATCTTGGCCTACCTCGCTTCACTCTTATCGGAGCGCATCGGGAAACGCACGAGCGGCAGATACCGCCGCATCCCTCAGCGCAGCGGGAGATTGTCCCGCCGTGGTAACAACGACCTCGAAGACGAACCTGCCGCGCTTGTAGGCGACAACAGCAAACCGGGTCCCGTCGGTGCCAAAGTACGCGGGCACGCCGTCAATGGTGACGTTCGCAGAATCATTTGGGTAAGCGATCCGCGTGACATCGCGCAGGAACGCGTCCGCTGCATCGGGAGTCGCTCGATCGTGCACGGAATACAGCGCGCGCCTCACCGTGCCCACCGGCCCGCCTTCGACAGGATCAGCGGCAACCGAGGCATCCGGCCCGACGACCACAGAAAGCGCGAGTTCGTATCCCGGAACGCTTGCGGGAAGCAGCACGCCGACGTCGGCTACCGAGCTGGTGAAGCCAGCGTCCGGGTTCATGACCGCGGGAGGCTCATCAAGTGGCGCGCTCGGCTCTCCGGTTGCGTTCCCCGGTCCGCCCGGCTCAGCGGCCAGAGCGGGATCGCGCGTGATCCGGTCGAGCTCCGCGCGCGCCTGTGCGTTCGAGGGGTCCGCGATGAGCGCACGCTCGAGGAGCTCGACCGCGCGTGTCGTCTCTCCGGAAGCGAGCGCGTCCATCGCGCCGACGTAAAGGTCACCGCTGTCGTTGGCGGGAAGAGCTGTTTGGGGGAGGTTGGGACCAGTGACGTCACGCGGCCCGCTCAGAGCCGAGACGCCAAAGATCACCGCGGCAAGCAGTGCCACCCCCGCCGCGCCGAGCGCGAACGTGCGCATACGTCCGCCGTCGCGGACAGACGCGCCTTTGGTGTCGCCTTCGCTCATCCTCACCTCCGCCACGCCGGGCTACGCTGTCGCACACTCTCCGAGCGCTACCGCTCGCGCTACTTCTTCATCGACAGTCTCACAGCCCTTATCGGCCGCTCTCTCAATCGCCTGCTGTGCGATGGCGCAGAAACGTTCCATGTCTCCATCCGCCGCTTCGATGAGCAGGGGCCAGCCGCCATCCTCAAGTCTGTGCGGCCTGTGGCCCGGGATCGTCGCACACTCAAGCCACCACCGCACCGCCTCGGCGTCAAATTCACCAGCGCGCTCATCCACCCGGGCCAAGTTGGGAAACGTCCACTCGATGCGCTGCCCGATCCCAAACTGGTCCTCTAGCTCCGGAGCGGCGTCTTGCTCGGCGAGGAAAACCATCACCCCGTGTTTGCCCGCCATCACCCGGATCTCACTTAGCGCCGCGATGAACTTCTCTTGGAGCTCTTCCGGGACCGATCTCCAGCTCTCTAGCCCGTCGTAGACAAAGACCACACTGTCGAACCGCAACGTCGCGAGCCGCATGAGCGCCTTGAACGTCTTACGCGGAGCCGCGGTGATCTTGAGCTCGGTAATGAGCTGGCCAAACCCTTCGTCGGCGTACGCCTGGATCGCCCGTGCGATGACCGGCGAGTAGTGGGCCCGGATGTGCGCGATAAGGAATGCGCGCACGGCGATGCGTGGATCGGGCGTTGCGAGAGCGTCGTCGGGTATTGAGCCGCCGAAGGCTCGCGGCGCCCCATCAGTGAACACATCCGTCTCGGGCGAATCGTCTAACTCCTCAGGCTCCGGGTCGAGCGAGATCTCGCGGATATCGGTGGGCGGGGGTTCGAACCTGGGGGTTCTCTGTAAGACATACTCGCCAAAGTGCTCTCGCACCGCCGCGATCGGGTCTTTTTCCATCGCGTCCGAGAAGCCCTCCCACGCCTCCCCCGCGACCGGGAGCCACTCGGAAAGAGATGTGTCGGGCGCCGAGGCGATGGCGCGCACAAGCTCGACGAGTGTGAGCTCAAACGACCGGGTCGCCACGCGCTCGGCCAAGACGTTGAGCGCGCTCCTGATCCGGCCGACCCGCGCCATGTAGAGCTGCACGTAGCACGGCAGCATGCGCAGTGAGTAATCGACGATCATGCGTTGCTCAGCGTCACTCTCAGCCGACATGTGGAAGAATCCGGCGACCTCGTTTGATTTCGACACCCACACGACCGAGGCGCGACCTGTCTTTGCAGCGGCAGCCACTGTCGCGAGCAGCCGGTTCGACTCGGCCTGCATCTCAAGCAGGGTCGCCCGAGACGCGCCCTGACGCTCGTCTCTCGTCGCGAACGGGTTGGCAACCAGACCGAGCGACCGGTAGCGCTCGGCGGATCCCGCTGTCTCGTGCACGTCGTTCACGACCCGCATCCCTCCCTGTAGGCGCCCATCAGGTGACGCAAGCTCACCGACGGCACTCTCATGTATCGACCAGCCGGGCAAAGGGGTCCCGGACCTCGCGTCCGGGACCCCCTCGTGCGCCGTACGCCGCCATGACAGCACGCGTACGACATCGACACCTACTTGTTGTGACACCTCTGGCATACGCCTCGGTCGTCGGTCCTGAGCAACGCGCTCGTAAAGGTGGGATCGACGCCCGCGGTCGCGGCGGAACTGGCCTCGTAGGGAACGGGAATAAGCGATCCACCGACCTCCCACTTGAGCTCAGCGGAAGCGTAGCCGGTCATCCGCGCTGTCGAGCCGTGGGCGCGGTGACACGTCAGGCAACCCATGAAGTCATCGTAGCCCCAATTGCCAGCACGGAACGCGGCATGGTCGCTACCGGCACGCGCCTCAAGCGGGATGAGCGTGTCGGTGACCACGGCACTGCGCAACCACGAGACGCCGAGGGCGTAGCCAGCCGGATCGCCAGCGGCGAGGGAGACGTTCACCGGGTGACGGTGGAAGGTCTCGGCCCCAACTTTAGTGGTCTCTGTTGAAGGCAGGAAATCGCCGTAGTTGTAGGTCAGACCCGCAGCGGCATCGTTTCGGACAACGTACGCCTGGTGACACGATGCGCACCAGCCAGAGATGCCCTTCTCGGCATCGTTGTTGGTGGTGGCGTACTCGGGCGACGTGTAGTTGGGACGGTAATCGGCCATCTGCGCCGCTCCGACCTCATGCTTCTTCCAGCCGACCGCCGGGTAACCCTGCTCGGCCGACACAACGAATGGTGTGGGTGTGTAGTCGTCGATGTACCCTCCCACGACCTGGCCGTTCACGTAGTCCTTGAGCAGACGGTAGTTTGAGCTGCCGTGGACGTCGTGGCAGCTTGTGCAGGTGAGACTAGTAGCAGCCGGAAGAGCGTTGCCGGCGCCGTACTGACCCCACGCGGGGTACATCTGGGCGGCAACTACGTCCATGCGGTGAGACGATGTGATCGCCATGAAATCGCCAGGGTTGGCGGGATCTGGCATGCTCTCAAAGCCGCCGCCGTTAAGTGTGGCGTTCCATACGGAGTTGGTGTCCCAGCGGAACTCGCCTCCGTTCTGCGGTCCGGACGGACCGCCGTCGAAGACACCGCTCACGACGTTGGTGGACGCGCCGGGCGCGTTGTCACCGTGACACACGTTGCAAAACTCGCTCATCGTGGTCGCGTTTGAGATCAGCAGGGCGCTGTGCTCCGCTCTCGCAACGGTATCGTCGGTCCAGGTTAGATCCGAAAACGACGTGTGTGCGCGGTGACAACCGGCGCACGCATCGGTGTCCTTCGAGTACCCGCCGTGAGGACCGAAGTTGGCAAACGCGACCGCGCTGTACGCAAACAGCATCGCGAGCCCCAGCACGGTCACGACAGAAAGTCTCTTCATCTACTGCACCTCCCTCATCTCTAGTGAACCGCGCACGCGATGCACGGATCGAATGTGTGGGCCACACGCAACGCTTCGACCTGGGAGTGGGTCTCCTGCACAACCCCGGTTCCGGCCTTCTTGAACTCGGACGTCTCCATACTGTACGGAACACCGATCATCGCCGCCTCCATTGGGCCGAGGTTCTCATCGGCATCCCTGGGGCTGATGTTCCATGTGGTGGGGACGACGCACTGGTACGAATCGATCTTGCCCTGTGCGCTGCGCGACACGAAGTGCGCGAGAGAGCCGCGCGGAACCTCGGTGGCGCCGTAGCCTTTGGTAGCGCCTGTAGGCGGCACCTTGTCGCGCCATGTGGATCCGGCGGCGGTGCTCAGGAGCGAGGCGGCCGAATTCCAGCCGGTGTTAGGATCGGTGACCTTACCACCGAGCAGCTGGACGAGCACAAGCGACTCGAGCGCGCGAGCACGTATGCGGTCCATGACCGAAAGGCCGCCCTTGAGACCGTAGACCCAGTTCGCGACCGCGCCGGTGATGACCGCCGAGTCCAGCCCGTATGCCGCGCCGGTGATCGAGCCGTCAACCGCTTCAAGCGCGGCGAGGATCGCGGCGTTGACCGTGTAGGTCGCGACCTGATTTGGAAGCGCGCCCGGGGCAAGCGAGAGCAGACCCTCGACCGCGGACTGCCACGGCGTGCCGTAGAAGTTGAAGTCGATGGTGAGCGTCGCGAGCCCGTCACGTACGCAAGCGACCGCGAGGTCGGCTGCGATCATCGCGGGAGCAAGGCCCGTGGTCGTGGTGGGCGGCGTGGTGGGCGTCGTGGCTGGATTGCCGACATGGTTGTACGTCTTCACATACGCATCGTAGCCGTCCACGCCAAGCGTGGCGCTGCCAAGCGTGTTGCGCAACGGCGTGCCATCGACCGGATAGAGTCCGCCGACCACAAGGCGAGCAAGCGGACCACCCTCGCACGGATAGCCGTTCCAGCGCGGCCCCTTGGAGTACGTGTACGCGTCGGCCTTGTCGCGCTGGGGCTTGGTGCGCCTGACATCGCCGGGGAACGCCTCTTCATCCGCATCATAGACGGCCGTATCGAGATCAGCGATCCCGTACCGCGCGTACTTGATGGTTTCTGTGAGGTTGTTCTCGACGCTAGACGCGCCACCATCGTCGCCGAGGAAGCGGTTGTACACGTCTTGCTTAGTGGTGACAGTGAAGGAGAGAGCCTCCGTCTCGCGGCCTTCAAGCGGCTTGGTGATCTTCACGCCGCCCGGTAGCTGAAGCTTTGCGCCCATGGTGAGGTTGTCAGCTTCGGGATACGCGCCCCACGACAGGAAGTTGCCGCAGCCAGCGCCGAAGCCGTAGTCGTTACCTTCGTAGTTACCTACGTCAGGCGCGGTGGCGGCGTTTGGTACGTTGTTGTTGTACTTGTTGTCGTAGTCGTCGTAGAGAGCCCCGAGAGCGAGAGCGAGCGGCACGTACTCCTTGACGATGAACTCGCGCACCTCGGCGGTCATCTTCTTGAACTTATCGAGCTTGCCGGAGAGGTTCTCCTGGCCATCGTTGGTGACACCCCCCGCGACAAAACACGATGTCATCGGCATGCGGCCTGCGAACAGCGCGCCTGCCTCGAGAGCAACGCGGCGGATGCGAAGCGCTTTGACGTACTGCGTCACTGCCGCGTCCCATAGGCCCGTGGAGAACCCGTTGGTGGACTTCGCGGGCAGGACACCATCGCTCGTAGACGTGCCGTCGTAATCGGTGTCAGACGGATTCAGCAGCTTCGTGTGATAAAAGCTGCTGTCAAAGAACGGGGTCCACGGCGGGGTCTTGGGTCCCTGAACGTAGTCGAGTGCTGTCAGGTGGTAGAAGTGCGTGATGCTCGACATGAGCATTTCGGCGGCGAGCACGATATTGCGGATGTGCACCGCCTTGGGCGGCACTCCGTAACCTGCGCTGTCGGGGCCGGCAAACGTGATGTGTCCTCGGCTGTACCCGAGCGCCGCGTCTGCCGTGTACGACGCCGTGAGTCCGTGCGGCACAGGGCACACGCCGCAAATCCGCTGCGTGAACGTGATCGCATCGTTCACATCACGGCCAAGCAGGAAGTTCTCGAATCCGCGCCACAGGTTGCCATGGACATCGGCACCGCTGACCTTGCCATCGGTGACAGTCAGTTTCACGCCAAGATGACCCTCGATGCGTGAGATCGGGTCGACTTCATAAACAGCCATCTAGTGTTCCCTCCTTTCTGAGTCCGTCCTACAACTTCACGAACGGAACGAAACTGTCCGGATAGCCCTTCTCGGTGCAGCCCATGCAGGGATGACCCGCACTCGTGCAGTGGCCGCCACGGAAGGCGCCGGGGTTCGTTGGGATCGAGTTGACCTCCGAGAGGCCGTACTCCCAGTCGCCACTGTTGTGCGGCTGCTGGGCGTTCCAGCCGTGCAAGCCGCAGAGCGATTTGACGCCGGGACCCTTGCAGCCGATCTTTTGCAGACATCCGGAGTCGCCCGGCTTTCTTGCGAACCTGCCCATCGACCAGTCGTTGAACCGCGGACAGTACGGGCTGTGGATGCTCGCCGGATACGCGTGCTTGAGCCGACGCGTGCTGTCGAGCGCGGCCGGGTTGGGCGAAAGTCCGTTCAGTACACCGAGAGCCCCGGGGTTCTCGATATCGACGAGCACAGCAACCACAGTCAGCACGAACCACCAGGGGTTGGTGGGACATCCGGGCACGTTGATGACCTTCTTGGTGTCGAAATCGCGAGCGTCTCCGCCGAGACTGAACAAGAAGTCCTCGACGCCCATTGCGTCGGTCTGCGAACGAGAGGTGTCAAAACCCGCCGCTCCTGAGTCGATCGGAGGCCTGCACCCTGGGAAGCCGCCGTACGTCGCACACTGACCGATCGGGATGATGATCGCGGCCTTCCTAGCGAGCGTTTCAACGACCGTGTCGATCCCAAGCTCGAAACCCGTGTAGGTTTGAGTCTGGGCGTTGTAACTGTAATTGTGCGACATGCCGATCGAGCACCACGGCACGTGACCCGAGGCATCGTTCCATGCGCCCCTGAAGTCCGTACGCTGTACCGAGCCCTCGACCACCAGCACGAACGGACGGTTCGGCGGAACGTTGGTCATGAAGTCCTTGAGCCACTGTGCGGCCAAGTCGCCGCCCATGTTCATGATGGTCTCATGGTAGTTCAGCTCGATCACGTCCACGAGCACGTCTTGGATGTTGGCTACTAGCGCGGACTCGGGAAGCCCAAGTGTGATATCCATGCCTGCGCCCGTGCCAAACTCGCCACCGTCGACATTGAGCCCCGCACCGTTGAAGGTACGCAGATCCGTCACGACCGACGCGCCGTTGCCACTGCCGCCGTTTGCGAGGTCGAGCGCGGCGAGTGTCGTGATGGACGTGCCCTCGACGGCTTTTCCGCGAACGTCTTCGAACAGACCAAGCAAGGATGTCGAACAGCCAGTGCACTCTGCGCCGTGAATCCAGACCACGGTGGGCTTACCCGACGCCGAGTTCCACTGCGTGGATCCCAGCGCGATCGCTTCGGTGATCCGCTGGACATCGACACTGCCAAACCCCGCGGCGGCAGCCAGCGCGCCCAAGCGGGCCACAAACTGTCGTCTGGTTATCGCCATGTTACCCTGCCCCCTTTCATCTTCTTTCCGCGTTGGAATCGATACGGTTGTGCGCGTCACGCGCGCTGCGCGCTACTCGGTCCCCCCTTCCGCGCCCATGTGGCGACAGGTGTCGCAGGAAACCCTGCCCACGCTAAAACCGCGTCGCGCGCACAAAGCGCCGACACGATTGACGTGTTGCGTGCGGTGAGGAACGCGTGGCGCACTCGGCAGGTCATGTGAGTCAGCGTTGTGGGCGCCGTGAATCCAAGCGCGCGAGTCGTGTATCGCGTGTGCATGCCGGTCCCTCGTACCCCTTCGATCTCCCGCTTCGCGAACAGGATGCCGGTCCCGTGCGTTCGCAAGCGGTCGAACCTGTTCGGCCGTATCCTGGTCGGATACGTTTTGTAACAATTGTTACATCGCGCATTGTACACCGGCCATTCACCCGGTGGCAAGCACTATTCTTCACTCACTATTTTTCGCTCACGGTGCGCACGATGTTCGGCTCACCGCCGCTCCTGCCGCTTCCCAAATCGCTCGATGTACGTCTCGCTGTCGATCGCGTCAATGTCGAGCGCGCGAGCCATCCTTCGCAGCTCGAGGTCTTCCGTGCAAAACACGCGTGCCCTCCGAGCGGTCGCAAGCAACGCGGCGGTCTCGTAGTCGACCTCAAGGCGTTCCGCGATCGCACGCGCATCGGCATCCGAGTGCTCGACAGGATGGAGCAGGTGCTCGAAGTGGATGTCCCCAGCACTCACGCCACGGTAGCTCTCGTAATCGGCCGGAGTAGCCATCCAGTACTTGCGGCCCCTGCCGTGCGCCATCTGGTCGACAAGCTCACCTTCGACCATCGCATCGATGAACTCCGCGGTCGCGAGGAAGCGCTTGCGGCGGGCGAGCAGCAGCAACGGCAGGAGGAGTAGCGGTGAAAGACACAGGAGCCAGTACGCCGGGACCTCTACCGCCGGCACCGGAGCGACCTCGGTCGGCCAGCCCCACACTTGGATGCGAGCGTTGGCCCCGTCGACAACGAAGATGCGGTTCATCTCATCGACCGAGACGTCGTTTGGATAGAAGAACTGGCCTTCAAGGAATCCGCGTGTGCCAAACGTGAGCAGCCTGCCGCCCTCGCCATCCCACAGCGTCACGTCGTGAGCGAGCGTGTCGGCCACCGCGAGAATGGTACGCGTGTCCTCCTCAGACAGCGGCCGGATCGCGTCGAACCCGCGCGGCAGGCCCTCCGTCGGCACGAGACGCAGCAGTTCACCGCCGAGCGTGTACGCCTTTAGCCGCCGATTGTTGCTGTCGGCGACCCACACCTCCTCGCCAACGACCTCAACGCCGTTGGGAAAGAAGAACAGCTCCGGCTGAGACCCGGATGCGTCGGATTGCCCCGCGGTCCCCACCGAGCGCTCGAACTTCCCGTCGGCATCAAAGATCATGAGCCGATGGCCGTTGAGGATCTCGGTCGCGTAGAGCCTGCCGTCGTTGTCGAAGTCGAGGGCGAGCGGTGCCCACTGAACATCGCCGGTCTCAAAATCCGGCAGCTCGGATTCGGGAAGCGCAGGGTCGAACTCCCCTTCGTAGGTCCCGTCCTTGGTGAAGATGGCGATCGACCGGTTGCGGCGATCGGTGATGTAGAGACGCCCGTCAGCGGGGTTCTCGGCGATGTAGAGCGGGGTTGTGAGCTCATCGGCACCAAACGTGCCCTGCAGCTCCCCTTCGGGGTTGAACTCGAAGACTTGACCCAGCCGCGCGTCGGTGACAAAGACGCGCGACCCATCGGCATAAACGCCGGTCGGACGCTCAAGCCTCGTATCACCAACGCCGCTAAACGAGTAGAGGTACTCCGGCGAGGTGAGCGTATCCTCGGCAACCGTGATGAAGGGCATGGCGAGACGCTTGGTCGCCTGGTAGTTGATGATTGTCGCCACTAGGATCACGAGAAACACGATCAGGATGGTGATGATCGCGATGAGCCGCTTGCGCCTTCTGGTCACCGCGCTACCTCTTCCCTCTTGTCGCTTTCACAGCCGTCACGTATCGCACCCTCACCCGTCACTCGCCGAGACGATCGAGCGCCTCGGCGTCTTGCGGCGCCATCACGAGGATCTCGCCCCACACTTCGCGCGCGTCGGTAAGCGATCCCCGCGCCTCAAGCACCCGCGCGTGGATGCGCACGTACTCCACGTTCGCCTCGTCAAGCACGCGCGCGATGAGCGCGGCCTCGAGCGCGCGTTCGAAATCGCGCTCGGCAAGCGCCGTGGCTGCGGTCGCCGCCCACTGGTCCGCGCTCCCAAGCGACACGAGCGCCTGGGCTGGCTCCTCTTGTTCGGGCGCGTTACGCGCCGCGAGCACGAGATGGGTGGCCGCGTTCACCCGGTCACCTTTCGCGAGGTAGACCTGGCCGAGCTCGTAGTGGGCTTGCGCAAATGTCGGGTCGAACACGAGCGCGTTTTCGAAGTTCTCGATCGCGCCAGCTGTTTCGTCCAACCCCTTGAGGGCCAGGCCGAGGTTCAAGTAGGTCACCGAGGAGTCGCGGCGTATCCGTAGCGCCTCCTTGAAGAATCCAGCCGCCTCGTCGAACCGCTTCTGGTTCAGCGCGATCTCACCGAGGTAGAAAAAGGCGAGCTCCCTGCGGTCACTCGCATCCTGGAACTCGATTCCCGTCGTGAGCTCGATGACCTTGAGGAAGTAGGGCTCTGCGGCGGAGTAGTCGCGCTGGGTCATCGACACGACGCCCATCATGAGGTGCGCGCCGGTGTGCTCCGGGTCGATCTCGAGCGCCGACTGCAGCTCACGCACCGCCTCGTCGTAACGGCCGGCGGCCGCGAGCGCCTCACCAAGCCGCACACGCAGCACAACGTCGCTGGGATTGGCGCGCATATCGGTGTACATGGCCTCGATTGCGCGCGCTGTGGGTGTGGCCGCCTGCTCGAGGACGCGAGCGTTCCAGATCGCGTACCCAAGGTAGGCACCTGACGCGATCACCGCGAGAGCGAGCGTTGCTGCCGCGATGATAAGCGCGACATCCGTGCGATTGCCGCCGGGAGCGCCCGGATCGGCAGCGATTCTGTTCTCCACGTGGAGACTCCATCCGTACGAGACGTGATGCCGGTCAAAGCGTCCCACTACGGCGCAGCGCCAAAGTGAGACAGACACTAGCGACTAAGGGGAGCCTGTGTCAATCCGCCACATCTCATCGTGGCCCGCCGATGCCGGCTGGACTGGCGTCTTCCGGCGCAGCCGAGCCGTCGCGCGCGGACGGACCCTTCGTATGGCAGCGGGCGCAGAGCTCCGCGCCCCGATACGGGGCGATGAGCGTGCTCCTGATGTCGAGCGCACCGTGACAGTCATAACACAAGCGCAGGTCATGGCCTATCTGCGCTCCCCCGGCCGCATGCCCGTTGTCCGGCCGGATCGCCCACGTCGCATGACACTCGTAGCAGCGGTACGGACGGCCCTTCGACTCCGCGACCTCGAAGTGCACCGCATGTTCCGCGAACGCCTTGTGGCGGATGCTCGTCGCTGGCTTCTGCGACATCTCATCGTGACACGGAACGCAGTTTGCCTCCACGAGGTCGAGTCTCTGCACCTGTTCGTGGTGGCAATCTTGACACCACTCCCGGTCCTTGTGGCAGACCGAGCAGTCGCTTTCCATGCCGTCCGGCGGCTCGTAGGCCGCGTGAGAGCGCAGCCACTCGCCGGGATGCGGCATCGGCGTCTGGTGGCACCGCTCGCACGACGGTGAGTCGTGACACGCCCAGCATGTCCCCGCACGGTCGAGGAAGCGGGGGCCGTGCTGAGAGAGCCACACCGCATCGGTGTGATCTTCGGGCACGATCCAGCGCGGCGGTGAACCATCCGCAAGCGGACGCTGCGCCCGGTGGCACGCCACGCAAAACGGGCTCTTGTGGCAGAGCGTGCAGTACGCCTCGTCCTCGGCGACCGCGCCACCATGGTCTCGCGCCTCGAACGCGGGCGTATGCGCGACGGGTTTCAGATCAAAAGCGGGCGTGTGGCACGCGATGCACTCCTCGGTCGCCACAAGACCCTGGCCCGCATGGTTCAAGCTGTGGCACCGATAGCAGTCGGCCATCGTATTCACGCGCGTACCCGTGGGGGTGTGCGGTGTTGAAGGATGGCAGCTCGCGCACTGATAGTCACGCTCGAGATGCACCTGGTGGACGAAGATGATCCGGCCCTCGGCGACAAACCGATCGATGTCCCGGTGGCAGTAGAGGCACTGTCCAGCGCTCACCGGAGCTCCGAGATCGATCGAGAGTTCCGGACGCGGCTCGGGCGCGGGAAGCAGTGGCAGGTACACCGGGTTGATCCGCGCCACCTCGGGTACGAGCTCGCGGTGGCAGGTGTCGCAATCGACGGGGGCCGCGTGACACATCACGCACGTGTTGGTCCCCTCGCGGCGCGCCTCTTCAGCGTGCGGTGCGAGCTCCCACTGTGCGGTATGCCCGTCTGGACGGAGGGCGGACGGATCCGTGTGGCACACGTCGCAGCCGTCTCGTGCGACCGTTCCAGCGACCTCGGCATGATACTGCCCATGGCAGCCAAAGCACGACTGCATCAAAGGCCGCTCAGTCCCCTCCGGGCCGTGCGGCATGCGCACGTGGCACGTAGCGCACGCCACAACGATGTGCGCGGCGTGCCGGAATCGCAGACCCGGGGTCTGAGAATCGGCGATCTGCGCATGGCACGGGGAACACTGCTCGGTGGTGACCGGCGCGCCGATATCGATAACGGGTCCTGTCGCGGCAGGCACACGCGTGGCCACAGCCACGAGGATCATGACGGCGAGACAGAACACAGCGGCCAACACGAGCGCCGCGCGCGATTGGACAGATGAGGAAACAGTACTTCTCACAGAATCGATCCAGACAGCGTCACGGGGCCGGTTCCGTTCGCGTCGGCAAACGTTGCGCACGTACAGCTAATGAGAGTAGTACCCCGGCACCACTGCGGTCAATTCAGCGGCTCTCTAGACTGGTCCTTCCGGCTACCCGTCGAGCCTGCTCTTGAGCACGTCATTGACCAATCCCGGGTTTGCCTGCCCACCGGTCTCGCGCATCACTTGACCCACAAAGAAGCCGAGAAGTCCGCTCTTGCCTGCCCGATACTGCTCGACCTGTCCCGCATGCGCCGCGAGCACCCGGTCAACAGTTGCCTCGATGACGGCGGTGTCTGAGACCTGTTTCACGCCCCGCAATTCGACGATCGCTCCCGGTGGCTCACCAGAGCTCGCCATCTCGGCGAACACGTCTTTTGCCTGCTTGCTCGAGATCTCGCCTTCGCACACGAGCCGAACAAGCTCGGCGACCATCGCAGGCGTCACGCGGCTGTCGCCCACCCCGATCCCCTCAGCGTTGAGGTGGCCTAGGAACTCATTGATCACTACGTTGCTCACCTGGCGAGCGCGCTCAGGCCCCGTGATCATCGTCGCTGCCTCGAAGAAGTCCGCGATGTCGAGATCGGAGGTGAGTACCGCAACATCGTGGGCAGGCACATCGAACATACGCATGAAGCGCGCCTTTCGGGCATCAGGTAGTTCGGGCAGCTTCTCGCGTACTTCCTCCACCCACGTGGGCGTGAACTCGAACGGAACCATGTCGGGTTCCGGGAAATAGCGGTAGTCGTGCGCCTCCTCCTTGGATCGCATGCCAGAGGTTCGCCGTGCGCCAGCATCCCAATGGCGCGTCTCTTGCACGACACTTCCCCCGCTCTCGAGCAACTCGGCCTGACGGACGATCTCGTAGGCGAGCGCGTCGTGCAGCGACTTGAACGAGTTCATGTTCTTTATCTCGGCTTTCGTGCCGAGCGCGTGTTGACCGCGGCGCCGGACGCTGACGTTGGCGTCGACACGCATGGAGCCCTCTTCCATGTTGCAGTCAGAGATGCCGAGCGTAAGCCAGATGAGCCGGAGTTTCTGGGCGAATCGGCGAGCCTCTTCTGGCGTGCGGATGTCCGGCTCGGTGACGAGTTCGATCAAGCCGGTGCCAGCGCGGTTGAAATCCGCGAGTGAGTGCGTGGCTCCGGCGATACGGCCTTCCGAGCCGCCCACGTGCACCATCTTGCCGGTGTCCTCTTCGAGGTGGATGCGCGTGATGCCAACGCGCGCGACGTAGTCACCCTGCCGGTCGGGCCGCGGCGAGGCGCCTGCGGTGGGCTCGATCTCGACATCAACGTGACCTTTGGAGCAAAACGGCAGGTCGTACTGGGAGATCTGGTAGTTTTTGGGCATATCCGGGTAGAAGTAGTTCTTCCGATGAAACTGGCTCCACGGAGCGATTTCGCATTGCGTCGCAAGTCCCGCGAGCACCGTCGCCTCGATCGCCGCGGCGTTTGGAACCGGAAGCGCTCCGGGCAACCCGAGGCAGACCGGACACACCCGGGTGTTGGGCTCGCCCCCAAAGGCGACGGGGCATCCGCAGAACATCTTGGTCGCAAGTGTCGTAAGCTCGGTGTGGATCTCCAGGCCGATGACGGCCTCCCACTCTGAGAGCACCTCTGTGAGACGGTCTGACGCCACGCTTAGCTCTCCTTCTTTATCCGGCACGGGCGCACCTCGTTAGGCGCACCACCTCGCGGTACTGTGCGATTCTACCCGAGGCGCGAGACTAAAATCCGGTCCCGTTGTAACTCCGCTGCGGGACAGGAACCTGCCTTGGTATCCGCACCGTGAACGTCGATCCCACTCCGAGTTCACTCACGATGTCGATGCTCCCGCCCAGGATATGCACAAGACGGCGCGAGATCGAAAGCCCTAGTCCGGTTCCTGAGGCACGCTCCGCCTCAGGGATCGACGTCCCCTGGAAGAACTCGTCCATCACGCGACTCATCTCGTCAGGCGGGATACCGTATCCCGTGTCGGTGATCGCGAACTCCACGTGTCGCGGATCCGGCTCCCGCACGCTCATCGTGACGCTCCCGCCCTCCGGCGTGAACTTGACCGCGTTGCCGGCGATGTTGATGAGGATTCTCTCAAGCAGATCCCGATCCGTGTAGAGATCCACAGCGTGCTCTGGCACCTCACGAGCGCAGTGCAACCCCTTTTCGTTGCTCATAGGACACACGATGTCGAACACCGTTGTAATGACGTCGGACGCGGAGAACTGCACCGCCCGGGGAATCGTCATCCCTGCGCGTGCCTTTGACAGATCGAGAAGATCGTTCACGAGCGCGAGTAACCGCTTGCCTGCCGCAGAGACGTGACGCAGCTGCGTCCGCTGCTCTTCGTTGACCGGGCCGGCAGATCCTGACTCCAGTATCCGGGCGAATCCGATGATGGAGTTGAGCGGAGTGCGCAACTCGTGACTCATGCTCGCGACGAAGCGCTCCTCGGCGTCGATCCTTTGGGCGAGTACGTTCCTGGCGTGTTGTTCGGTGTCACGCTGATGAGCGACTCGCCGCAGGATCACAAGCCCTTGCGCAAACGCCACGCTTACCGCAAGCACCGCAAGAGCACCCGCGATCGTGAGCGGAGCCGCTGAACGTAGCACCTGGGCGCGATCGACCGACATCACGATCGCCCACGGCGTACCGGCAACAAGCGCGGCGCCAGTCACTTGCCCACCGGGCTGGTCTGTGAGGCCGACCCCGGCATCGATAACCTCCGCGTCCATAGAACTCCACGGTCCTGGTAGTGCGAGCGCGGCATCGACTACCGGGTCGAGGTCGGCGTTCATGAGCGTCACCGCGACCGGTTCCCCACCGGGCTGCGGTACGAGAGGCACCGCCCACCGCATCGGACCAAGCTCGTCTTCGCTCATCATCACGTCGCTCCGGACAATCTCGGAGGAATCGAATGCGGCCTCGAGGAGCTTGGCTTCGGTATCAGGGCATCGCTCCGGTCTGCCCGCTACAAACAATACGGTTCCGTCGCGCGCGATGATCTGGACGCACGTGTAGCCGCGCGCCCGGACCTCGGCCTGAATCCTGTCCTGGAGAAGCGGGCCGATCGACTCGTCGCCCTCCAGATATGACGCGGTACGGACAGCGAACCCTCGCATCTGGGACACCGCGACCGCGTTCTCATCGAGGCGGTCGAGTTCGAATTCGATGAGCGATGCGGCGTATTCGGCGGAACGCTCGAGCACCACCCGTTCCCTCGCGATCTCGCGAGACACATAGACACCGTTGATCGCAACGAGCGCGCTGAGTGCCAGGCCGGTCATCACCGTCCATAGGGCGACGTAGAACAAGCGGCCCGAAGTCAACCGCGTGGCTATCGAGCGCCACCTCCCGGTCTGGCTCGCTTTGCGCACGCCAAATACACCCCCAGTCGCTCCTCTCTGACGAGCGGCGGCACCGGGTCAAACCCGGTGGCCGCCTCGAACGCCGCCGCCGCCCGTAATACGGTCGCCTCGGCAAAGTGGTCGCCGATGATCTGCAATCCGATCGGAAGCCCTTCTTTCGCGCTCAGCCCCGCTGGCACGCTAATCGCGCAGTTGCCCGCGAGATTCACCGGAATCGTGTAGACGTCAGAGAGGTACATCGCGACAAGGTCGTCGCTCTTCTCGCCTATCGCAAAGGCCACGGTGGGCGACGTTGGCGTAAGCAGCACATCGTAGCTCGTAAACGCATCAGCGAAATCACGCTTGATGAGCGTGCGCGCCCGCTGCGCCTGACCGTAGTAGGCATCGTAGTACCCGACTGAAAGCGCATACGTCCCAAGCATGATCCGGCGAAGAGACTCCGGGCCAAACCCCTCCGTGCGCGAGCGCATGTAGAGCTCAGAGACGTCCTTAGCGCCTTGAGCACGGTGCCCATACCGGATGCCGTCAAAACGCGCGAGATTCGAACTCGCCTCGGCGGGACCGATAATGTAGTACGCCGAGAGAGCGTGCGCCGCAGTGGGAAGCTCGACCTCTCCGACTTCCGCGCCGAGCGCTGCAAACGTTTCGGCGGCTTGACGGATCGCGGTTCGCACCTCATCGCTACAGCCCTCTGAGTCGAGCAGGTCTGTCGCGAGGCCCACGCGAAGTCCCGAGATACCCTCACCAAGCATCGCGGTGTACTCCTCAACCGGGCGCTTCACGCTCGTCGCATCCATCGGATCGGCACCCGCGATCACCTCGAGAGCGAGCGCCGCGTCGGCGACCGAGCGCGCGAACGGGCCGATCTGGTCGAGCGAGGAGGCAAACGCGACGCACCCGTAGCGCGAGACGCGGCCGTAGGTGGGCTTGAGCGCGACCGTGCCCGTGAGCGATCCAGGCTGACGGATCGACCCGCCGGTGTCTGAGCCGAGAGCTATAGTCGCCATCCCAGCAGCCACCGCCGCCGCACTACCTCCCGAGCTGCCGCCCGGAACGCGGTCGAGCCCCCACGGATTGCGGGTAGGCCCAAACGCCGAGTTCTCAGTTGAGGAACCAAACGCGAACTCATCCATGTTGCACTTGCCCACCGGCAGCGCGCCGGCGTCTAGAAGACGGCGGGCCGCTGTGCAATCGTAGACGCTCTCGTAGTCTTGAAGGATACGTGAGCTGCACGTCGTGCGGGTCCCGATGAGATTCATGTTGTCCTTGAAGGCAACCGGCACGCCCGCGAGCGGGGGCACCTGGGCTCCCGATGCGACAGCGGCGTCCACGCGCGCCGCCGCTTCATACGCAAGCTCAGGGGTGACCTGGTTGAACGCGTGCACATCGCCGTCGAGAGCGTCGATGCGGGAGAGGGCGGCGTCTGCCATCTCGCGAGCGGTGAAGACGCCTCCCGCGATGGCGTCGCGTATCTGGTTTGCGGTGATGCGTGACAGATCGATCACGCGTCATCCCCTCCGCCCACGATGCGAGGGATCACAAACGCGCCGCCTTCCTCGGCAGGCGCGTTGCGCAAAGCGGCATCGCGATCCAGGCCCGGGCGAACAACGTCATCGCGCGTCGAGTTCACAACATCGAGGGCGTGGGCGGTGGGCTCCACACCGGACAGTTCAAGCTGCTGGATCGTGCCGATGTGGTCCAGAATCGAGTTGAGGTCGTGGCCGAGCCATTCAACCTGGTCTTCTGTGAGCGACAATCGGGCGAGCCGCCCGATATGCCGCACATCCTCATCAGAAATCGCCATCGGGTGGTTCCTCCCGGTCGTACGCGGACACCTGCGGCGACACGACACGCCGGGGCATGGTGTTCGCACGCTATCACGATAATACCCCGCAGCTCGCCGGAGAGTGGCACTCGAGGTCGAATGAGTTCGCACGTCCCTCGCGCTGCGTGCCGCCTCTGACGTCACTCCCGTGTGCTATCGTATGCAACCGCAGACTGCAACAATTCATTCACCGAAGGGTTGCGACGCCTGGCGCCGGCATCGCCAGACACTTCGCCGGGGGCCTCGTATGTCATTTCGCGCCAATATCAAACGCGTCGTCGCCGCGCGCTTCCTCGCCCGCGCCGGGAGCGAGGCCGCATTCTTCATCGGCGTGTGGGGAAAGGCCGCCTACGAGCTCCAGGCCTCCGCCGCCCAGCTCGCACTCGTGATGCTTAGTCTCAGCATCGCGCTCATCGCTGGCGCCGCGATCGGTGGTGTGCTCGTCGACCGATTCGGGCCGCGAAACGTGCTCATCTACGCGCACATCGCGTTCGTGCCCGCCGCTCTCGCGATCGTGCTCGCCGATTCAATCCCCGCCCTCGCCGTCCTGGTGGGCATCTGGGGGTTCGCCGGCGCCCCGATACTCACAGCCGGAGCATCGTTCGCGCCCTTCATCGCCACAAGTGCCGAAGAGCTCAAGCGGGCCAACGCGCTCATCGAAGGCGCAGGGTCCGCGGCATTCGTGATCGGTCCAGCGATCGGCGCCCTTATCGCGACGTACGCGAACGTCGATCTTGTCTTCTACATCGACGCCGGCGCTTCAATCGCCGCCGCGATCATCGTCTGGAGCGTCTCGCTCGCTCCGCACACCCGGTCCAAGCGAACCGGAGGCGCGCTGGCCGAGATGACCCAAGGGATGCGCATCACCTACTCGATCGCAAGCGTGCGCTTCTACGTACTCATCGGCACGGCGGTCTGGCTCGGTTTTGGCGTGTTCGGCGCCTTAGAACCGCTCTTCTTCAGAGATGTCGTAGGCACCGGGGTCGAGACCATCGGGTGGATGAACTCGCTGCTCGGTCTCGGGTTCGTCGTGGGCGCGTTCGTGTTCGACCGGCTCCCTACGAGATCGGTCACCGCTCGCGGACTCACAGTCGCGGCTGGCGCTATCGGGACGAGCGCGGCTCTCTACGTGCTCACCCCCGAACTCGCGGTGATCGGTACAGGAGCGTTCCTGCTCGGCACGGTAGCGGGCATCTTCTCGCCACTCCAGCGGACCCTCATCCACCGAGACACCCCGCGCGAGTATCTTGGTCGCGTCATAGGAGCTAGCGAAGTGCATCATCGCGCAGGCGAGCTTGTGCCACTCGCGTTCGCGCCACTGCTTGCCGCGACTTTTGGCGTGCAGGCAACGCTCATCGCCGGCGGTGTGGCGATCATCGTTATCGCCGCGGCGGCGCTCATCCCGGCCGCGCGAATCGACCGCGGGCTGCCCCCGCGCGCCGTCGAGCTGAAAAGCGCGCGGGTGGGCACCGACGAGCCGTTCTCACCCAACCCGTAAGGCAGGACTAACCCTCGCCGGCCCGGCATCGGTTCCGGGAAGCTCGCCTGTCTCCAGCACACGCACGAGTTCAGCCTCGTCAAGTACCGGCACGCCGAGCGAGATGGCTTTGTCGTACTTGCTCCCGGCATCGGCTCCGGCGACCACGAACGACGTCTTTGCGCTCACCGATCCCGACACCTTCGCTCCGAGTCCCTTGAGCGCTGAAGCGGCCTCGTCGCGCGTGAATCGCTCGAGCGCGCCGGTGAGCACGAACGTCAGTCCGGCGAGTGTCTGCGGCCTCGCGGGTTCGCCCTCAGTTTCGGCGAGTCGCACGCCTCGGTCGCGGAGCCGCTCAATCAGAGCCCGGTTCCCTGGATTGCCAAAAAACGCCCGTATGCTCGAAGCTATCGCGGGACCCACACCATCGACACGCGCGATCGGATCCGAGGCGAGCGCGGCCGCGACACTCACTCCCCTTCCCGCCGGGAGCGGTGCGGCCTGCGCCGCCTCGATCAGCGCGTCGATCGTGCGGAACTCGGCTGCGATCACCTCGGCAAGAGCCGCACCGGTGTGCCGGATGCCAAGACCGAACAGCACACGCGCAAGTGGCCGCTCGCGAGAGATGTCGATCGCCCGGACGAGTTTGTCCGCCACGATCGGGCCGAGCGTGACCGGCGCGCCGTCCTTCTTCTCGCGCCCCATGTCGAGTGAAGCGAGCGTCTGTGCATCGAGCAGGTAGAAATCGCTCACGTCCGCCACGTGGCCGTGTTCGACGAGGCGCGCGATGATCTCGGCACCCATGCCGTCGATGTCCATCGCTCCTCGGCCCGCCCAATGCTCAAGGCGCTCGAGGCGCTGCGCGGGACACGCGACGTTGACACAGCGAGTTACCGCCTCGCCCTCGGGGCGCCACGCTTCATCCCCGCACGACGGGCACCTGACGGGCATCCGCCACGGCTCCGCTCCCTGAGGCCGGATTCCCAGAACCGGACCGACAACCTCAGGGATGACGTCTCCTGCCTTGCGGACGATGATCGTATCGCCGATGCGTACGTCCTTGCGCGCGATCTCATCGGCGTTGTGGAGTGTGGCGCGCGCGATAGTCGAGCCAGAAACCGTGACCGGGTCAAACTCGGCAAGGGGGGTGAGAGCGCCCGTGCGTCCAACCTGAACGCGAATGTCGCGCAAAACGGTGGTCTTCTCCTCGGGCGGGAACTTGAACGCTATCGCCCACCGGGGGGCCTTCGCGGTGTAGCCGAGCTCATCTTGCAGCGCGAATGAGTTGACCTTCACGACCACGCCGTCGATCTCGTACGCAAGCGCGTCGCGCTTCTGTGCCGCCGAAGCGCAAAACTCGTGGACCTCCTCGGCGGTCGAACACACGATGACATCGGGGTTGACGTGAAAGCCGGCCGTTCGCAACCAGCCGAGCGCCTCACTTTGCGACGCGAGTCCGAGGTCGCGCGGGTCTGCGACGTGATAGATGAATGTCGCAAGGTCGCGTGCGGCGGTCACGGCTGGATCCTTCTGCCGCACCGCACCGGCTGCGGCGTTGCGCGGATTGGCGAAAGGCGGTAACCCAGCGTCAGCATTCTGTTCGTTGATTCTCACGAAACTCGCGATGGGAAGGTACACCTCGCCGCGCACCTCGATCGTTCCGGGTGCCTCGGCGTGCAATCGAAGCGGCACGTCACGTATCGTGCGCACGTTTGCGGTCACATCCTCGCCCATCCGCCCGTCTCCGCGAGTCGCCGCCCGTACAAGCACCCCGTCACCGTACGTGAGCGAGAGCGAGGACCCGTCGATCTTAAGCTCACACACGTACGCGCACGGCCGCTCACCCACCGCGTCACGCACGCGTGCGAGCCACGAGTCGAGCTCGCCGAGATCCATCGCGTTGTCGAGAGAGTACATGCGGTGCGCGTGGGCAACCGGCGCGAACTGCGAATCTGGCGCCGCGCCGACCCGCTGGGTGGGCGAGTCGGAAGTGATGAGGTCAGGGTAGGCGGCCTCAATCTCCCCTAGCTCGCGCACGAGCGCGTCGTAGGCGGCGTCGCTTAGCTCGGGTGCGTCGAGCACGTAGTAGGCATGATTGTGGAGCGCGATCTCTTCGCGCAACGCCGCGGCCCGCGTTGCCGCCGCGTTTCGCTCGGCAGGCGCGCCGGGCATCTGGGCGACTACTCCTCGACCCTGAGACGCTGGACGTGTACCGGACCCACCTCGTAGACGACGACCTCCGGAGCGGACCGGTTGGGCCGCTCGGCCTCGTAGATCCAAACGTCGGTCAAGTGCACCTTGAAGTACGTCCCGCCCGGTGCCTCGACCGGCTCGACGGTAACCTGATCGGCGAGGTAGGCCCGCAACTCCGTCTCGACGTAGTAACGGAAGACCCGCGTCGCGTCGCGGTACTCGTTGTAGAGCGCGAGCCGTTTCTCGGCTTCATACATGTCCAGTTCGTCGATGCTGTCCATCATGCCCCTCACCGGCACGCCATGACGGCGCGCCATCTATCGATCTGTCACATCACCAATACCGCCCCGCACGGGGTTCGTACGTCATACGGCTATCTTCCCCGTGTGACGGGCAGGGTGCAAGCACGCTCGCCGGTTACGCAGCCGGTTACCTCACCGGCGTAGAGGCATATACTCTCTGTACGGGCCAACGACGAAGAGGGGCGACGCGATGCGCGAAATCCTTGCGATGTGCGTTCAGCTCGATACGCTGGCGGCGCGAACATACCGCTCTTTCAGCATGAACTGCCCCGATGCCGGACTCGCTGCCCTGTTTGAGAACCTCGCGCGCGAAGAAGAGACGCATGTCGCATGGTGGAGCGGCCTGCTCACCGCATGGGAACAGGGCCTCATCCCTGATGTCGTGTCCGATCCGGACGACTTGCTCGCCACCCTCTCACGCGTCCGGGACGACGTGCGCTCAGCAATTCCCGATGACGTTACCACCCTGTCTCCCGCCGAGATGCTCGACATCGCAGCCCACTTCGAGTTCTTCATGCTCGACTCAGTCTTCACCGAACTGCTCGAGCTCACGGAACCGGGGCGCACGGGCATCCACCGCGAAGCGTACTCACGTCACGTCGAACGGCTCATCGCCGCGATCGAACATTCGCGTGGCACGGACTCTCTCGCTCGATTTCTTGCGCGCGTGTTCAGGCGCGCGCTTCGTGACAACGTCGCGCTCGCCTCCTACGCGGTACGCGACACGCAGACCGGGCTGTACAACCGGCGTGGGTTTATCAGCCACCTCAAGCAGTGGGTCGCGTGGGCACACCGCTACGAACACCCTCTCACGGTGCTCCTCATCGACGTCGACCGCTTCAAAGACATCAACGACGTGCACGGACACGCGACCGGCGACGCCGCGCTCCTGTGTATCGCGAAGAACCTTCAATCCGCTACACGTGAAAGCGACCTCGTCGCACGCTACGGGGGCGACGAGTTTGCCATCGTCGCTCCGGAAGCCGATGTAGCGGAGTATCGCTTCCTTGCCGGCCGCATTCTTGACGCGGTCCGTACCTCGGTCTGTCACGGTGCTGGCGGCGAGCGGCTCGCACTGTCGGTGAGCATCGGCGGCGGCGTGCTGCTTCCCGGAAGCCCGCACACCGAGGACACCCTCGACTCCCTGCTCGCCGCTGCCGACGTAAGTCTCTACGCGGCGAAATCGGCGGGACGCGACCAGGCCGGAGCGGCAAACGTGCTCGACACGACCGCCGCTGCACCGTAGCGTCACGAACCCGGTAGTCAGCTGTTCTGATACAGCTCGTCGGCGTGGTAGCTCGAGCGCACGAACGGCGCCGAGGCGACCGCCGCAAACCCCATCGCGCGCGCCTCACGCGCGAGCCGCGTGAACACCTCCGGCTCGACGAACTCAGCCACGGGAAGGTGTGCCGGGCTCGGCCTCAGGTACTGGCCGAGGGTGAGCGTCTCGCACCCCGACGCGCGCAGGTCGCGCATCACGCCGAGCACCTCGTCGACGCTCTCGCCGAAGCCGAGCATGAGGCCAGATTTCGCGGGAGTGCGCGCAGCACCGGTCGCGCGATGGCGCCCCGCGGCACGTGCGAGCACCGCAAGCGAGCGGGCGTAGTCGGCACCGGGACGTACCTCGGGGTAGAGCCGCGGGACCGTCTCGACGTTGTGGTTGAAGACATCAGGGCCAGCGTCGATCACCTCGTCGACGCCCTCGAGCCTGCCGGCGAAATCGCTCGTGAGCACCTCGAGGGCCGCTTTGGGCACCGCGGCGCGCAACGCCTCGATCACCGCGACAAAGTGCGCCGCCCCGCCGTCGGGCAGATCATCGCGGGTCACCGACGTGACAACCACATGAACAAGCCCCATCCGCCGCGCCGCCTCGGCCACGCGCGCTGGCTCGTCAGCGTCGAGCGGCGCCGGCTCGCGCGTGTCGACCGCGCAAAAGCGGCAACCGCGCGTGCACGCGTCGCCCATGATGAGAAATGTCGCCGTCCCGCTCGCGTAGCACTCACCGCGGTTCGGACACTTGGCGCTCTGACAGACGGTTCGGAGCCTAAGCTCGCCGAGAAGCCCTTCGACCGCGGCCGCCTTACCGGGGGTGGCAAGCGGACGCTTGAGCCACGCGGGCATCCGCCTTGTGGCCGCGTCGTGACCGTGCCGGTAAGCGCGCGGCCTCATCGAGCGGTCCGCATCAGCAACCGCACTTCCTGGCGGCGTCAAGCGCGGCGAACCTGACGACCTCGCTCACCGTGGGGTGCGCGTGCACCGTCTCGGCAAGATCGCGCACTGAAAGCCCGTGACGCATCGCGACGGCTATCTCATGGATTATCTCAACAGCGTGCGGGCCAACTATCTGAGCGCCCACGATGCGGCCGGAACCCTCCTCGGCGACGATCTGCACGAAGCCCTCTGCCTCGCCCTCGCCGAGCGCCTTGCCGTTGGCGGCGAACTTCGCGACCGCCTGCACGGCGTTGATGTCGCGTTCCTTGGCACTGTCGCGCGAAGAACCTACCACCGCAACCTCAGGGAATGTGTAGACGCACGCGGGAATGCACTCGTAGCGCACACTCTCGAGGTGCGGCGCGGCACCCACAGTTTTTAGCTCGGCGACGGCGTTACGGGCCGCGACAACGCCCTCCTCCTCGGCGACGTGCGCGAGCATCATCCCGCCGATAAGGTCACCAATCGCCCAGACGCCAGCAACGCTCGTGCGGAAGAACTCGTCGACCTTCACGGCCGCGCGATCCATCTCGATGCCAGCCTCGGGATAGCCGAGATTTGCCGAGTTGGGCATGCGTCCCGGTGCCGACAGCACAACATCGGCCTCGAGCGTCTCGCCGCTGCGCAACGTCGCGGTCACACGATCGCCTTCCTGCGCAACACTCTCGACCGCGTTGCCGAGGAAGAAGCGCACACCCATCTCTTCGATAGCGGCCTGGATCGCCTTCACCACGCGCCGGTCGGTGCCGGGGAGCACTTGCTCCATAAGTTCGACCACCGTCACGTCCGAACCAAACGCCACGTACGCGCACGCGAACTCGAGCCCGATCACGCCGCCGCCCACGATGATGACCTCACGGGGAATCTCGCTAAGCGCGATCGCGTCGTCGCTCGTCCACACGCCAGACAGGTCGTGGTCGATCATCGGCAGGCGGAACGGGACAGACCCCGTCGCGAGGATGACCGCGTCGCCCTCGAAGCGCTCGGTCTGCGCACCACAGACAGGTCGCACCTCTACGGTGCGCGGCCCGGCGAGGCGGCCGTCGCCGTAAACGACACGCACCTTGAGCCGCTTCGCGCTTGCCTCGACCTGGCTCACGAGCTCGTCGACGACCGCTTCCTTGCGGGCCCGCAAGGACTCGACATCGACTGTGGCCACGCCGGGCACGGTGAGACCGAACTCGCCCGCGCGCGCGGTGTCGCGCACGATGTGCGCCGAACGAAGGATGGTCTTGGTGGGGATGCACCCCCGGTTCAGACACGTCCCGCCCAGGCGCTCTCTCTCAACAAGCACGACTTCGGCACCGAGCCGGGCCGCCTCGAACGCGGCGGCGTACCCGCCCGGCCCTCCACCTAGCACCACGATCCTCATCGAGTCCTCCTCGGCGATATCGCGCCCGTCTGCGTCCTGCGCATTCTAGCACCCGGACGCGCGCATTCGGTCGCGGCACAGTCGGCCCGTGGCCGCCCCATTTCATGGGTATAGAGTTTACGCGGGGCGGGTTCGCCGCCCCCGCCGCTATCCCACCGGAGATCGGAGGTCCTGCATGACAAGAGACATCTTGCGGGTGGACATGGGTAACCTGAGCGTGATCCGCGAGCCACTCCCCGATGCGTGGCACCGCTACGGCGGCCGCGCACTCACCGATGCGATCGTCTTCTCCGAAGTCCCGCCCGGGGCCGATCCGCTCGGACCGGACAACGTCTTAGTTTTCTCGCCCGGTCTGCTCGGCGGCACGAGTGCTCCTAACGGCGGGCGCCTGTCGGTCGGTGCGAAGAGCCCGCTCACCGGTGGCATCAAAGAGTCGAACGCGGGCGGGCAGGCGGGACACGCGCTCGCGCGCCTCGGCATCGCCGCGCTCGTCATAACGGGCAAGCCGGCCGCCAGCGCGGCACGCTACTGTCTCACGATCGAAGCGGACGGCACCGTTTCGATCAACGGGGCCGACGAGTGGACCGGACTCGGCAACTACGACCTCGCCGAGACGATCGCGGCAACCCGCCCTGAGGGCGACCGCTACGCTACGATCCAGATCGGACCAGCCGGCGAGATGGGCGCGAAGGCGTCCGGCATCGCGATTTCCGATCCCAAGGGCTACCCCAACCGCTTCGCCGGTCGGGGAGGACTCGGCGCGGTCATGGGAAGCAAGGGGCTCAAGGCGATCGTCATCTCCGACAAGGGCCTGCCGTACAAGGAACACGCCGACAAGGACGCGTTCCAGTCAGCGATGCGCCGGTTCGCCGCTGCCCTCAAAGAGCATGCGGTCACCGGCCAGGCGCTTCCCACCTACGGAACCAACGTGCTGACAAACATCCTCTCGGAAGCGGGAGGCCTGCCCACACGCAACTTCTCAGAAGGCTCGTTCGAAAAGGCCGATGACATTGGCGGCGAGCGCCAGCGTGAGATCATTCTTGCCCGCGGCGGCCACGAGCACCACGCGTGCCACACAGGCTGCACGATCCAGTGCTCGCGCTACTGGATGGACAAAGACGGCCACTACAAGACCAAGGGCCCAGAGTACGAGACCACGTGGTCGTTTGGGGCGAACTGCGGGATCGGCGACCTCGACGAGATCGCCGAGCTCGACCGCGCCTGCGGCGATCTCGGGCTCGACACCATTGAGATGGGTGCCACGATGGCGGTCTACATGGACTCCGGCGCAATCGCGTTCGGTGACGCCGACGCGGCGCTCAAGGCGCTCATGAGCGGCGCTGGCGACGGAGAGCCTGGTCGGGTGCTCTGGGACGGAGCGCTCGCGACGGGCGAGGCGTTTGGTGTGGCGCGCATCCCGGTTGTCAAGGGACAGGCGATGCCCGCGTACGACCCGCGCTCCGTCATGGGTATCGGTGTAACCTACGCGACCAGCACGCAAGGCGCCGACCACACTGCGGGCTACACCATCACCGCCAACATCCTCAAAGTGGGCGGCGACATCGACCCGCTTAAACCGGACGGTCAGGCGGAGCTCTCGAAGAACCTCCAGATCGCAACCGCGATGCTCGACAGCGTGGGGCTGTGCATCTTCGTCGCATTCGCCGTGCTCGACATCCCCGATGCGTTCACCGCGATACACGACATGGTACAAGCGCACACGGGTGATGCGTGGGACGCTGACGCGCTTATGCAGCTCGGCAAGGAAGCGCTCGTCTACGAGCGCCTCTTCAACGAACGAGCGGGGTTCACCGCCGCAGACGATCGCCTGCCGGGCTTCTTTAAGACGCAGCCGCTTCCGCCACACAACATTGTGTTCCAGGTGACCGACGAGGACCTCGACACGGTCTTTGCCTGGGTGCCCGAGACGGCTCGTGAGATGGGCCTTGCGTAGCACGTGCACCGACCGGGTGCGGCGCTCGAGCGTCGCACCCGGTCTCTCTCCCGCCCATCCGCGCTCCGAAGGGCTCACGTCACATGAAGGTCCACGTGGCACTGTTCGCGCACCTGTCGGCTTACCAGCCCGACGGTCTCGGAGGCCGCGCTCCCCGCGAGTTCGATCTGCCCGAAGGAACGACGGTCGCCGACGTGATCGCGCGCCTTGGACTGCCCAACGAGCCCCGCGTAGTGTTCGTGAACAGCCGACACGCAGACGACGGCGCGGCACTTTCCGACGGTGACCGGCTCGCCATCTTCCCGCCGGTGGCGGGGGGCTGACGTGCTCGACGACAACACCGCACCGGGTGGCTTTCCGATCGCCCACGACGACGAAAAGGCGCTCCGGCACCGGCTCGCGCACTCACACGTGGCGATCGTGGGCTGTGGCGGGCTCGGGAGCAACGCCGCCGTCATGCTCGTGCGCTCGGGGCTCGGCCGCGTCACGCTGATCGACTTCGATATCGTCGAAGAGGATAACCTCAACCGCCAGTACTTCTTTCGCGAGCACATCGGGATGCGAAAGACCGTCGCGCTTGCCGACGTACTACGCCGCATCATGCCAGATGTCGCTCTCACCATCGTCGATGAACGCATGACCGAGGAGAATTTGCTCGCCTCCGTCGATGGGGCCGACGTTGTCGTGGAGGCGGTCGACAGCGCCGAGACAAAAGCGATGATCGCGAACGTCGCCCTGCGCCACACGCCGCACATCCCGCTCGTAACCGCCTCGGGGCTCGCAGGGTTCGCGACCGCCAACGACGTGCTCACTGAACGAATCGCCGAGAACTTCTACCTTGTGGGCGACTTGCACAGCGACGTGCGCCACGGGTTGCCACTGCTGGCATCACGGGTGGCGATCGCCGCCGGGCACCAGGCGCACGCGGCCATTCGCATCCTTCTCGGTCACACGGAGCCCTGATGCGTGTGGGCTCGCGAAGCCGTCGGCTATGTCGTAAGCGAACGAGTCCAGCGTATCGCGGTTCAGGCGATACATAAGCGCGGTCCCCACGGCGTGTGACGAGATCAGCTGGGCCTCGCCGAGCACCTTTAGGTGCTGCGAGATCGTCGATTGGGCCAGCGGGAGTCCCGAGAACACCTCTTGGCCCCTGCATTCACCGTGTTCGGCGATGATCTGAAGGATGCGGATGCGCGCCGGGTGAGCGAGGGCGCGGCCGACACGAGCAAGTTGCTCTGCGTCGATGTCGCGTGTTCGTACATACGTGCACGGTGCTCGTCTATCGACGATGAACGAACAAGTATCGACACTCAAACCCTTTAATCGATCGATCGGGGTCGAGTCGACCAGGTCGCACGCGGCCACCAGATCGCACAGCGGGCGAGTGAGCGGGTGACTAAGATTGAGTCTGAAATACCTGGCACCTCCGCGCGCGCTCGAACTGATGAGTCCGATCCGCGACAGCTCGCGAAGTTCTGTGTGGAGCGCTCCCATACCGCCGCAGATGCCGCGCCCAAGCTCTCGCAGGTAAGGTTCGTGATCGGGATGTTTTGCGAAGCGCTCGATCAATAGCGCGCGAGTCTTCCGGCCTATGAAGTAGTGCAACCTGCCCGGATACGGCGGCCTGCCCATGAGTGCCCTGCCTCCTCAGTCGGCCATATCGCCGACGGCATCGGTACCGGGCGGTGCTCAATAACCCTCTGATTAGTTGGAACAATCGCTCCCACTTACTCGAGCGTTACCACGAGGACCCGGTGCCGCATGACTCAGGCGAACCCTATCGCGCGCCTCCAAACCAGGGCTATCCAGCGGTCAACCCGACAACCTACGAGAGACCGGCGCCGCCGAGGATCTCGGCTATCGCGTCGTCGACCCCGAGCGGCATGATGTGAACTCCGTGGGCAATCTCTCGTAACGCTCTAACCTGCTCGATGGCGAGCTCGATCGACTCGGCAAGAGGGTCTGATGCGCGCTCGATCCGCTCAGCAATGTGATCGGGCACCATGAGGCCGGCGAGCCGCTCGTTGATAAACTTCACGACACGGGGACTCTTGAGCAGCAATATCCCTGCAATGAGCTTGACCCCGGTGGGGCGCAGGTCGGCGGCGGAGCGGGCGAATTTGTCTATGTCGAAGACCGCTTGCGTCTGGAAGAACGCCGCGCCCGTCTCGATCTTGCGCAACGCTCGCTCGCGCTGGACGTCCCACGGCTCGGCCTCGAGAAACGCTGCTGCGCCCAGGTAAAAGCCGGTTCCTCCCGCTAGCTCGCGACCCTGCATGTCGTGGCCTTCGTTCATACCGCGGGCAACTGCGAGGAGCTGCGTTGAGTCAAGGTCAAAGACGCCCTTGGCCGCTGGGTAATCGCCGCCGCGAGGATCGTCGCCAGTGACCACGAGCAGATTCTCGAGCCCGAGCGTCCATGCGGCGAGCAGATCAGACTGGAGCGCAAGACGATTGCGGTCCCGGCAGGTCTGCTGAAAGATCGGTTCGAAGCCCATTTCAAGCACCGTTCGAGAGGCGGCCAGGCTCGAAAGATGCAGCGTCGCACCCTGATTGTCGGTCACGTTGAGCGCGTGGCACGACGGCCCGAGTACGGCGACCGACTTGCGCATGGCGGCCATGTCGGTACCGAGCGGCGGCGCGACCTCGCCGGTCACGACGAACTCGCCGCGCTCCAGGGCGTCGCGCAGGCGGCTCATCGGCGGCTCTTCCCGCGCTCGCCGCGCAGGTTCACGCTGCCAGGCTTGAGCTTCTTGCTGTGGTCCTTGGGAGCGAGCGCGCCAAAGCCAGAGCGGTCCTGCTCGACCAGGCGACGGCGGATGAGCACGTGCGTGCACTCGCGATCAGTCACGACCTCACACATACCGTCCCACATGCCGCCGCACGGACCGTTGAGCAGGCCCTTGGGGCACGTCGTAACGGGACAGATACCTGCAGTGAGGTCGAGTACGCACTCGCCACACATCTGACAACGCTCCTCGAACACGCCGTGACGCACGACGTTGCCAAGAAATGCGCTTTCAAGACCCGGGAAGACAGGTTTGGAGGTTGCGTCGGCGACAGTCTGGACACCCGCGCCACACGAAAGCACGAGCACCGCATCGGCCTCCCCGATGCCACCGGAGTGGCGTCGCGTTTCCAACCGCGTACCACCGGAGTGACAGGCAACTTCGCCTACCGCCCAGCCGGTAACCTCTCGGCCGGATTCCTTGAGGCGCACAATCGCGTTGCGGATTTCGTTCTCACCGCCAGTCCCGGCAATGGTGGCGCACTGACCGCATCCCATAATGAAGACGCGTTTCGCTTGCACCTCATCGAGGTTGGCGATGACGCGCTCCCACTCGCGTGGTCTGGTGATGATCATCTCGGCCCCTTCGACCCGAGCGCCTCGCTCACGAGCCGTACGCACCCCGGTGCGTCGTCTGAGTATCCCGCACCGACGCGAGCCGCCCACTCCCCGGTCACTACCGCGCCTCCCACCAGCACCGGCA
Organism: Clostridiales bacterium; assembly: GCA_018333995.1. Taxonomy (NCBI): domain Bacteria; kingdom Bacillati; phylum Bacillota; class Clostridia; order Eubacteriales; species Clostridiales bacterium. The sequence continues at coordinate 144,786 of JAGXSG010000003.1, forward strand.
CACCGCCGTGGTGTGCGGCGATCAGGCGAACGGTCTCCTCCATCGCTCCAAGCGTCGTGGTCATGAGTGCCGAGAGACATACTGCGTCCGCCTCGGCGGCGGCCTCCAGGACCCTCTCGGGGGCCACGTCGACACCGAGATCGTTCACCGCAAATCCCTGGCTTTCGAGAAGCGACACGCAAATGTCTTTGCCGATGGAGTGGATGTCACCTTTGACGGTAGCAAACACGACACGTCCCGCAGGCTCGTCGCCGCCCTCGGGCAAGTAGGTCTTGACCCGCGCGACGGCGACTTTCATAGCCTCCGCGGCGACCATGAGCTGCGGTAAGAACACCTCACCCCTGCCAAACGAGTCACCGAGTGACTGCATCGCCGGCGTGAGGACCTCACCGATGAGCCGGTCGGGGGCGGTGCCGGACACGACAACCTCGTCAACGAGCGCCGGTGCCCCATCGATGTCGCCACGAGCGACCGCGACCGCAAGCCGCACAGCGGCGTCGGGGGCGGCGGTGCCGTCAGCGACGTCCGAGGCGCCATCCGCTGCGCCGGCGGCCTTATCGAGCGCGCTTGCAAGCGCCGCATCCCACGCGGCCCATGCATCGCCGTGGGCGTAAGCGTTCGAGCCGGCGGCGCGCGCGCTGTTCACGACATCGATCGCGCCACGCACAACCACGTCAGATGGATTGACAATAGCCGCATCGAGTCCAGCGACACCCGCGACCGTAGCGAAGGCGGCGTTGAGGACGGGACGGTCGGGCAGACCGTGACTCACGTTGCTCACTCCGAGGAGCGTCGAAATACCGAGCTTCTTGACAGCCTCCATCGCATCGACCGTCACGCGTGGAGCGCTCGTGTCGGTGGCTGCGGTCATCACGAGCGTGTCGGCAACAAGGTCGCGGTCGCGCATGCCGAGCGCGTGGGCGCGCGCGCGAATGCGCTCGACGATGCGCACGCGTCCCTCGGCGGTCGGCGGGATCCCGTCATCGTCGAGCGCAAGCGCGACCACGGCCGCGCCGTAGCGGGCCGCGAGCGGAAGAACGGTGCCGAGGGAATCCTCGGCACCGTTCACGGAGTTCACGAGGGCGCGGCCGGGGTAGGCGCTCAGCGCCGCCTCGAGAGCCGCCGCATCCGTCGTATCAAGCACGAGCGGCACGTCGGCGGTGCCCGAGAGCGCGAGCACGGCGGCGCTGAGCGCCTCGCGCGCGTCAACATCCGCGGCCCCTACGTTCACGTCGAGTGCGTCGGCACCAGCAGCCTGCTGCTCGGCCGCGTAGGCGCGCACGACCGACATCGAGCCTGCGGCCAACGAGTGTGCGAGCTCCGGCTTGCCGGTGGGGTTAATGCGCTCGCCGATCACCGCGACAGGCCCGCCTGCGCCGATGATCGCAAGCCCGCGCGGTCCGGCGAGCACTGTTCCGGGTAGCCCGGTGCGACCCGATCGCACAGGCACGCTCTTGGCAAAGTCCGCGATCGCGCCGGTAAACGACGGCGTCGACCCGCAACACGAGCCCACGAGCGAGGCCCCTGCCTCTACGAAGCGCGCGGCGAACAGCCCCATTTCATCGGCGGTGCCGGGAAAGACCGTCACACCGTCGGCGAGGGTTGGCATCCCGGCGTTGGGCTGCGCAATGATCGGCAGGGCCGTCGTCGCAGCCATCACCTCGACGATCGGCAACATCTGTGCGGGCCCAAGACCGCAGTTCACTCCAACCGCGTCGGCGCCTGCGGCTTCGAGCACTACCGCTGCGACCTCGGGGCCGGTTCCTGAAAGATCCATGACTCCGCCCGCACTGAACGTCACGGTCACCAGCACCGGAAGATCGCACACGCTGCGCGCGGCAAGCACAGCGCATCGGGCCTCAGCTATGTCGGTCATCGTCTCGATGAGGATGGCGTCGGGCTTCTCGGCAGCCAAAGCGGCGATCTGCTCGGCGAATATCTCGAAAACCTCATCGAAGACGGCCCGCCCGAGCGGTTCGAGCACGAGTCCTGTAGGGCCCACGTCGGCTAGCACATGCTGCGCACCGGACTCGCGCGCGAGTCGCACGGAAGCGCGGTTCAACCCCTCCACCTGGTCCGCAAGGCCATACTCGGCAAGTTTCGCCCGCGATCCGCCAAAAGAGTTCGTAGTCACGCACTCCGCGCCGGTGATGACGTACGCACTGTGGATATCACGCACGATTTCCGGTGCCGTCACGTTGAGTTGGACCGGACACTGCTCTGCGGGGATCCCAAAGCGCTGCAGCATGGTGCCAAACCCGCCGTCGATCACGAGCACGTCTCTTCCGAGCCTCATCGAGATGTCAGGCATTCCTGGTCTACCTCCGGGTCAACAAGCCGAGCGTGGTCGCCACTGGTGGTCGCCACGGGTGGTCGCGCTGGCACGCATGCTCACGTGCCCAGACTACTCGACGATGATGGCACCTTTCTTTCCATCCCCGCCACACACGATGTCGTACGTGCCCGGCTGCAACGCCGGCAACTTCACCGTCGCACCGGAAGAGATGTCCTCGGCGACTCCTAGTTGCGGGAACTTGATGTTGGTCCGGCAATCGGTGGCCGGACCGAAGGCAAGCTCAAGTGGCACGCCCGCTTTGGCGAGGATGTATGCCGGCTCGAAGCCTTGCTTGTCGACGATACCGATACGCTGGACGGCGCCGTCCGCGGCGAGCTCCATCGGCGTGGCGTCAGCGGAAGTGACCGCAAGGTAGCGCGATGCGATCAACTCGGCGCGGATAGAATCCTCGGACACAACCGTTGAGTCGTACGCAACGTTCAACACGAGGCCCTCAGGATCGAGCGTGGCCGTGCCGACCCCTTCAATGCCCATGAGCGCCTCGAACATGTGCACAGACTCATGCTGAATGTCGCTACCCTCAAGCAGGCGGACCGGAAAATCGGCCGAGGTGTCGGTTTCCGCGTTGGTCATGACTCTAGAGATGGCGGCATCCGGTTGCTTCACGCTCTCTGGCGTGCCCGGGTCAGCCACAAGCATGACGATGACGCCGACGAGGGCTGCCGCTATCGCAACAAGGACGGGCACATGCAGTTGTTTCGGGAACATCGGAGCCCTCTCCGGCTCGGTAACTGGTCTCGTACGGGGCACGCGCGGACAGGGTCCATCCTGTGGATTCTGGGGATAGTGTGGATAAGCCCCCCGTTCGAACCAGTCTAGCGGCGATAGCGACCGCTTGTCATCTCGCTGCAACAAATTTGCGCAGATCCGTTGTATCTGTCGCGTGATGGCGCATAATCCTAATTGCGAGGTCGTTGAAGAACTCGAATGGGCCTGAAGCCGCAAGGACGATGGTTCGCTCGGGGAAATCGGCGGCCTCGCCTCGTATTGCGAAAAATCCCCACCGTACCCGAAGTTCATGACCGCGGCACGGACACCCGGCTACTCAACGCACGTGCGCCTCACGAGGTCCTCGTCTGAGACAAGCGTGAACGCCTCTTCGACCTGGACGCGTGCGTAAAACGCGCACTTCCGGCAGACGTGGATCTTTATCTCGTACGGCCCGGCAGAAGAGCCGTCGCAGTACGTCCCCTCGATCACCCAGCATGCGCGCCCTGCGGCAACTCCCTCGTGCACTCCAGCGAGCGCTTCACACGCCGACGCGGGACACCGTGCCCCCTCGCGGGATCGAGGTCCGCCTGGACCCCTTCCGCACCCCTGATATTCCCAGCAGTTGAGCTTGCCGTTTTCCATCGAGCGGGATGGTCCTCTCCTCAGGCGATCATCAAGAGAGACCCACCTTCGTGAGCCGCCCTTAGCTTAGCTAAGGTTGTGCCAATCGGAATGGATGCCACGACGCCCGGAAAGGGGCCGACCCGGGGTGTGGCGCCCGGGCCGGAAGGGAGAGCGATGCGCGGTAGGCATGGCACCAGCTCCGCTCCCACGGTAACGCGCATCGCAAGAGCAGTGGTGAAATCCGCGCTACCTGTCTGTTACATGCCTGTTGCATCTTGGTCCAGGTTTCGGGATGCATCTTCGCCCCACACAGGAGTATGCTGTGCCGATTGGCATCCGCGCTCTGCGCTCTCTCGGGCATCGAAAGGACCACCCGTGCCGCGAGTACCGCTCACCAAACTCATCGCTGCCTTCGCAGCCCTTTACATAGTTTGGGGCTCCACATACCTCGCGATTCGCATCGGGCTTGAACACGACATGCCGCCTACGCTGTTTACCGGAGTGCGCCTCGCGGCCGCCGGCGCCATCCTGCTTGCATTCGCGCGCCTGCGCGGCTGGCGCCTCAACCTCTCCGCGCACGACCTGAAGACCCTCACAATCGTAGGCATCTTCCTGCTATGCGGCGGCATGTATTTCACCGTGCTCGCCGAAATGTACATCCCGTCGAGCCTCTCGGCGCTCATCGTCGCGGTCGTGCCGCTATGGGTAGCCGGCGCCGAGTGGCTGCTTCGCGGCTTCGAGCGTCCCACGGGACGCGGGATCGCCGGTCTCGTCATCGGCTTTATCGGTCTTGGCGTGCTCATGTGGCCGCGCATCACGGGCCTCCACGGATCAAGCGCCGAGTGGATCGGGGTCGCGCTGCAGGTGTTCGCGACCCTGTTGTGGACCACCGGCTCGCTCATCTCCAAGCGCCGCCCGGTCAAAGTCAACGCTATCGTCGCCACCGGATACGAACTCGCGATCGCCGGAATTCTCCTTACCGCGCTCGGGATCGTCCTGGGTGAAGCGCCCCTGATGGCAGCTGTAACGCCCACAGGCATGTGGGTGCTCGCATACCTCACCGTCTTTGGGTCGTGCATCGCGTTCACCGCGTTCGTGTGGTTGCTGGCAAACGTGCCCACTTCGAAGGTCATGACGTACACCTACGTCAACCCTGTCGTCGCGGTATTCCTCGGATGGGCGGCCGGAGTACTCGGCGTCATAGCGACACCCGAACCGGTTGACGCATGGGTAATCGCTGGCATGACGATTATCGTCGTCGGCGTCGCGCTCACTACGACCGCACCCACGCGCGCGTCCGCACACGCTTCCACGCCATCTCCACAACCGATTCACGCCTCCTACGCCACCGCAGGAGATACTCGTAAGCAACCATAGAAGTGATAAAGCAGACGTACCCCCCCCCTCTTCTGAGAACAGGCCTCCGACCCCCCGGGGGCCTGTTCTCGTTGCGCGACCCACCTTCACGTAATTGCGGGTACTATCTAACCGCCCACCCGCCTTCCGAGGAGTCACGTGTCGACAGCACTCTTGCGCGCACTGCGCTTCATGCACGCGTACCGGCTCACTGCCGCGCTTGCCGTCCTCACCGTCCTCGCGGCCTCAGGCGCGGGACTCGTTTCCCCGCAGATCGTACGCCTCATCATCGACCGCGGCATCGCCGAGGGTGACATGACCTTCATCGCGAAAGCCGCGGGCGGACTCGTGCTGGCGGCGCTCCTTGGCGGGATCGCTACATTCCTCCAAGGATTCCTCTCGGCCAAAGTGAGCCACGGAGTCGCGTTCGACATGCGTAACGCCATCTTCGAAAAGCTTCAGCGACTCTCGTTTTCCTACCACGACCGGGCAAGCACCGGTCAGCTCATCACCCGCGTGACGAGCGACGTCGACCTTGTGCGCGAGTTTGTCGGCGGAGGCCTCGTGCAGGCGGTATCGGCGGTGCTCCTGCTCATCGGCGCGATCGTCCTCCTGCTCGCAATGGACACCGTCCTCGCACTCATCGCTTTTCTCACCCTGCCCGCTACGCTCGCGGTTCTCCTGCTGTTCGTAAGGCGTCTCGGTCCGATGTTCCGGGAGTTCCAGGTGCGGCTCTCGGCGCTCAACACTGTGCTGCAAGAAAACGTCGCCGGCGTACGCGTGGTCCGGGCATTCGCGCAAGAGGAGCACGAGGCCACACGCTACCGCGCCGCCGATGATGCTCTCCTCGAACAGGCGCTCACTGTGCGCCGCACCGTCGCCGACGCCTTCCCGCTCCTGTTCAGCATCGGCACGATGGGTGTCGGACTCGTCACCGTGGCCGGAGCGGCGCGCATTATCGATGGCTCGCTTACCGTAGGCGAGCTAGTCGCATTCACGAGCTACCTCTTCCTGCTCCTCCAGCCACTGTTCATTCTCGGCTTCGGAGCGCAGCAGATCGCCCGTGCGAGCGCGAGCGCCGAACGCCTCTTTGAAGTCCTCGATTCCCCTATTGACGTGGCCGAGAAACCCGGCGCGCTCGTGCTGCCGGATCCGGTCGGGCGGATCGAGTTTCGCGACGTGCATCTGCGCTATCCGGGCGATACGCGCGAGACTCTCTCGGGGGTGAGCTTCTTCGCCGAACCGGACACGGTGGTAGCGATCGTGGGCGCGACCGGATCCGGGAAGACGAGTCTCGTAAACCTCGTTCCGCGCTTCTACGACGTCACCGGCGGTGCGGTGCTCATCGACGGACGCGACGTGCGTGACGTGACGCTTGCGAGCCTGCGTAGCCGCATCGGCGTCGTCATGCAAGACTCGGTGCTCTTCTCGGGGTCGGTCCGGGACAACATCGCATACGGGCTGCCAACCGCAGATGACGCACGGATCGAAACCGCCGCGCGCGCGGCACAGGCGCACGCGTTCATCACAGCGCTTCCGGACGGCTACCACACCCGCGTGGGGGAACGGGGCATCAAGCTTTCAGGCGGTCAGCGTCAGCGCATCGCGATTGCCCGTGCGCTCATGATCGACCCGCGCATTCTCATCATGGACGACTCGACGTCGAGCGTAGACGCCGAGACGGAAGCCGCACTCCGCGCAAACTTGGACGAACTCATGGAGGGCCGCACGGTCTTCGTGGTCGCTCAGCGGCTGTCCACGGTGCGCCGAGCCGACCTCATCGTCGTGCTCGAAAACGGTCGCGTCACGGAGACCGGCACCCACTCCGAACTCCTAGCGACGAGCTGCGCATACGCCGAGATCGCCGCGAGCCAGCTCGCAGGCGCCGAGCGAGCCGACCGCTCGGCAATGGCGGGTGATGCGTGATGCCACACGGCACCTCGCTGCGCTCAATAGCCAAGTCCGAAAAGCCGCGCTCGACGCAGGAAGCGGTGCGCCGACTCCTGCGCTATCTTGTGCCGTACCGCCGCGACGCCGCGCTCTCAATCGTGTGGCTTGTCGTTGCATCCGCTGCGCTGGCCGCGCAACCGGGCCTTACCGGGCTGATTATCGATACCGCGCTCAACGCCGCCGAGACGGGCGGCGATGCCAGCGTACTCGCACTCCCTGGTGCGCTCTTGCTCGCGGCCGCGGCCGTCGGCTGGTGGGCACAGCGTGCACAGATCCTCCTGATGGGCGCCGCTGGACAGCGGGCGCTCTTCGACCTGCGCGAAGAGGTCTTCTCGACGGTACAGCGGCTCTCTGTGTCCTTCTTCGAAACGGTCGAGTCAGGCGACCTCATGAGCCGCCTCATCAACGATGTCGAGCAGGTCAACTCATTTCTTTCGCAGAGCTTCCGACGTGTGCTCGGAGCGGGCCTCGGACTCGTCGCGACCCTGACGGGCATGCTTATCGTCGACTGGCGGCTGGCACTCGCCACGCTCGTGGCCGTTCCGGTGATGCTCGGCACGACGCGCCTGTTTGGCACGATCGCGCGGCGGGCCTTCCGTCGGCGCCAGGAGGCGATCGGTGACGTCTCTTCGACACTCGCCGAAGAGCTTGCGGGCATCCGCGTCGCGCAAGCGTTCAACCGCACCGAGTCAGACCGCGGGATGTTCGCGGAGCGAAACGCCGCCAACCGCGACGCCAATATCGCCGCATCCGCGGTCTCCTCGGCGTTCCCTCCCACACTCGAGGTGATCTCAGCCACGGCAACGGCGATCGTCGCGACTGTTGGCGGCTGGCTCGCGTTGGGTGACCTCGTGACAATCGGCGTGGTCGTCGCGTTTTTTGGCTACTCGCGCTCGTTCTTCAACGCCATCAGCCAGCTCTCCAGCCTCTATGCCGAGACGCACTCCGCGCTCGCAGGAGCGGAGCGAGTGTTCGACCTGCTAGACACAGAGACGACCGTCGCCGACGCCCCGGACGCGCTTGTGCTCGGCCGCATAGCGGGGCGCATCGAGTTGCGCGGCGTGTGCTTCTCCTACGACTCCGGCCCACAAGTGCTCCATGACATCGACCTGTTGGTGGAACCAGGTGCCACGGTCGCCATCGTGGGAGCGACTGGAGCGGGCAAGACGACCCTCGTAAATCTCGTACCCCGCTTCTACGACCCCACCTGCGGTTCCGTCTTGATCGACGGTCACGACGTACGCTCGGTCACAATGCGCTCGCTTCGCCGCAATCTCGGCATCGTACTGCAGGATCCCTTCCTGTTTGCCGGCACGATCGCCGAGAACATCCGCTACGGCAAGCATGGCGCCTCCGACGCCGAAGTTCAGGCGGCAGCCCGTGCCGCGCGAATACTCGATCTCGCCGATCGCCTCCCTGACGGGCTCAACACCGAGGTGACCGAGCGAGGCGGCACACTTTCGACAGGACAGCGGCAACTGATCGCGTTCGCTCGCGCCATACTCGCCGATCCGGCCATCCTAATCCTCGACGAAGCGACTTCTTCGGTCGACACGCGCACAGAGACGCTCATCCAGTCGGCTCTCAGCGAACTCCTCACCGGGCGTACCGCGCTCATCATCGCTCACCGCCTGTCCACCGTGCGCGACGCGGACCGGATCATCGTGATCGACAGCGGCGCCATCGTCGAAGACGGCACGTATACCGACCTCCTCGCGTTAGACGGTGTCTTCGCGCGTCTCCATCGGAGCCAGTTCAGCTGATAATGAGACCTCGATTCATGATTGAGGTTCTGTTATGCCGTCTCACCAGGGGTTATATCCCAAACCCTCAAGTACCACTTGATCTAGACTCATCATCCTAACCCCTAGTTTTAGCCACTTGCATCCCTATACGTTCTGTCCTATACTTGCGTTGTCCTATATGGCGTTACGGCGGGACGAACCATGTCGCTCGAATACGCGATCCTCGGATTCCTCCGTGAGCGGCCCATGACCGGCTACGAGCTCAAGACCGCCTGCTTCGACGTGTCCGCCTCCCACTTCTGGACGGCTGACCAGTCGCAGATCTACCGCACCCTCGACCGGCTGGAAGACCGTGCTCAGGTCTCAGTCAAACGGCAGCGCCAGCGCTCACGGCCCGACCGGCTTATCTACTCGATCACCGCCAGCGGCGCCCGCGATCTCGACACTTGGATCACGCGAGCAGAGCCTCCCCCTCCCGTCCGCGACCCTTTCCTTGTCCGGCTCCGCTTCGCAGAGCATCTCACCGAAGCGGACCTGCTTGGCGTATTGCACGCCCGCCGGGAAACCCTGCAGCAGCGTCTCGAAACGCTAAGGAAACGCGCGAGCGCCTCAACCGTTCATGGTCCCCACGAGCCTGTTGGCCACGCGTCGGTCCTCAGCCGCTTGTCACTCGACGCCGCAATGGCGCGTCTTAGAGCCGAGATCGACTGGATCGACGATTCGGTCGAGATGCTCGCTACTACGTTCGAACAGGAACGAGTGCTCGAGCCGGGCGCACAGGGCCGCTTGTTCGCACCCAAGACCAGCACGCCGGAAGGAGGAGCGCGATGAAGATCATCGCAATCGACACAAGCAGGCGACGGGGCGCCGTGAGCCGCTCGGTCGAGACTGCCGCTACGGCGGCAGAGGCCGCAGGGGCCGTGGTGGAACGGGTGCGCCTTGCGGAACTCGACATTCGCACGTGCACTGGGTGCGGGATGTGCAAGGTCGCCGGATGGTGCAAGATCGAAGACGACCTGAGACACCTCGCGTTACTTATAGACTCCGCCCAGGGTGTGATCATCGGCACTCCATCGTACTTCCGGAGGCCCGAAGAAGTGACATCGGCCCTGCTCGACCGTATTGGCCGCTACTTCGCCGATTCTGGACAATTGCGACTCCCAGGGATGAGCCCGCGGGAGATCGCGCCACGCCCCGTGGCCGCAAATACCCGGCGGGCGGTCATCATCACCGCGTGTTCAGCGCCCGAGCCGCTCGCGACGTTCTTCGGTTACACCACAGGCCCGGTGCGTCACCTGCGCGGCGCATTAGGCGCCGGCGGCATTCGGACCATCGGTTCACTCGCCGTCACGGGCACATGGCGTCAAGCCAAGACACCGGAACCGGAACGCGATACCGCGCGTTCGCTAGGACGGATTCTCGCGGGAAAGATCTAAGACGCCGCACACCGATCCTCGAGCATGCCCGGTCCCACTACTACCGCTCGAGCAGCATCTCCATGACACTGTGCCCAGGATCAACGACAAGACCTGTCTCGCCAGCCGCGAACTCATCGTACGTATTGGCCGCAACTCGCTTCACACCCGGGCCCCATAGCACGAACGGGACTGGCTCACCCACGTGAGTTTTGATCTCAATTGGCGTGGGATGATCAGGCATCGCAAGGATGCGCAGGTCACCGTTGGCGCTTGCCATGACGCGGCTGACGATCTTTGCGTCGATCGCCTCAATCGCGGCTATCTTGGCGGCGGCATCGCCAGCATGTCCCGCCTCATCCGGCGACTCGACGTGGACCACCACCAGGTCGTGTGAGTCGAGCGCCAGGAGCGCGCCTTCCGCCTGCGCGGCGTAGTCTGTGTCGGGGCCGTCCGTCACGCCGACGATCGCGAGCCGCTCGATGCCGAGAAGAACCGCGAGTCCGTTGAGCAGGTCGACACCGGAAGTCATGGCGGCGCGCACGCCGTAGCGCGCAGAGAAGGACGCGAGCCCAGCCGGCGCCTCACCAGGCCAGAACGGCCAGACATCCGTAGGCGCGAGACCCTGTTCGGCTCGCCGCGCCCTGACCGCGCTAGCGGCGACCACCGGACGGGCGCGCTCCATGTAGTCGATCACGAGTTCAGCACCCGCTCCGGCAGGCGCATGGTCGGCCCAGGGTTTGTCCGAGATGTCGTGGGGCGGAGTGTAGCGGCACGCCAGCAACTCCTTGTGCCCTTTGACCACGAGGATGTGCCGGTAAGCGATCCCAGGATACAAACGGGTGACGCCGTCATCGAGCACGGCCGCGATCTCTCCAACGAGCTCGCGCGAGTCACACGTGGGAATGTGGCCCGCCGAGTAGCTCGCCATAAGGCCATCATCGAGTGTCACAAGGTTGAGACGCAGCGCCACCTCATCCGGCGCGAGATTGATGCCCATACTCGCAGCCTCGATCGCACCGCGTCCCACATAGTTTGAGATCGGATCGTAGCCAAGGATCGACGTGCACGCAGCCGACGACGACGGCTCCGCTCCTTCTGGCACCGTCTGCGCAAGCCCCACAGCGCCTTCTCGGCAAAGCCGGTCAAGGTGCGGCGTCGAGGCGGCCTGAAGACTCGTCCGTCCGCCGTACTCGGGCATCGGCCAGCCCGCGGCGCCATCCAAAATGATCACGCAGTACCGCACACGTATCCCTCCCCGCTCGGGTACGAATCAAAGCGTACACCATCGTCCTGACATCGCGCGCGGTCCGCGACACCGGAACCCGCAACCGCTAGACCGCCGCCAGCCACATGGAGGACCCGCATGACCGCTGATACCGCCAGTGAACCGGTTCTCACCGGTGCCCGCGTCACGCTTCGCCCTGCGACCGCGACCGATGCGGGTCTCCTCTCGGCGGCCATCGCCACCGACGAAACCACATCACCCTGGTGGGGAACGGATCCCGACAAGGTGAGACGCTGGCTTACCGAGGATGGTTCTCACGTCTTCGCCATCGTGTTCGCTGACACGCTCGCCGGTGTGATCATGTACACCGAAGAAAACGACCCCGACTACCGCTTCGCCGCGATCGACATCGCCGTGCTTTCGCCCTACTCGGGCCGAGGCCTCGGCCCGGACGCGCTTCGCACGCTCGCACGCTACCTGTTTGAGACACGCGGCCATCACCGTATCCAGATCGATCCGACCGCCAAGAACGCGCGTGCCATCCGTGCATATGCGAAGGTCGGGTTCCAGCCGGTTGGCATCTTGCGACGTTACGAGAAAAGCCCCGACGGCGAATGGCGCGACGGACTTCTGATGGACCTTCTCGCCGAGGATCTCACCGGCGAGTTCTCGGAGTAGACACCACGCCAGCCTGGCCGAGCCACCAGTGCCCAACCCGCCAGGCTCTCAGGTATCATGCTCGCATGAGACGAGAGACAACGTACCACGACACCCGCGGCGCAGACACGTCGCACCCCGCCTTTACCGACGTCATCGTCGCCGGCATCGCGCCCGGAGGCGGTCTGTACATCCCCGACGAGCTGCCCGCGCTCACCCTCGACGAGATTCTCGTCATGGCCCAGTGGCCATACCGGCAGCGTGCGGCCGCGATCTTCTCACGCCTTGGTGTCGATCTGCCAAGCGAGCGCATCGAAGCGCTCATGAGCGAAGCGTACGGCCGCCAGTGGGCAGACCCGCGCATCGCGCCGGTAGTCGAGGTCCGCCCCGACATCCACGTGCTCGAGCTCTGGCACGGCCCAACAAGCGCCTTCAAAGACATGGCGCTCCAGTGCATGCCGCTGTTCTTCTCGGAGGCCATCTCGATCAAGCAGTCCCGCAACACGCTCGATGAAGACTTCCTCGTGCTCGTGGCCACCTCAGGCGACACCGGCAAGGCGGCGCTCGAAGGGTTTGCCAACCGGCCGCACACCAAGATCGCCGTCTTCTACCCCCAAGGCGGTGTCTCAGACATCCAGCGCGCCCAAATGGTGACCCAGCACGGGAGCAACGTCGCTGTTTTTGGTGCCCGCGGCAACTTCGACGACTGCCAGACCGCCGTCAAGAACGCGTTCTCGAACGCGACGTTCGCCGCCGATCTTCGCAATCGCCATCGCCTCCGCCTCTCCTCGGCAAACTCGATCAACTGGGGACGGTTGCTCCCGCAGATCGCCTACTACGCGAGCGCGTACGCAGACATGGTCGCATCCGGCGGCGTGATCGCGGGCCGCGAGATCGACGTATGCGTACCCACCGGGAACTTTGGCAACATCCTCGGCGCGTATTACGCGAAACGCATCGGCGTGCCGCTTGGACGTCTCGTGTGCGCCAGCAACGAGAACAACGTGCTCACCGACTTCATCGCCACCGGTGCCTACGACATCTCCGGACGCGATTTCGTCACCACGCCGAGTCCGAGCATGGACATCCTCGTGTCGAGCAACCTCGAGCGCCAGATCTACGAGCTCACCCGCGACCCGGAGCGCATCACCGGGTGGATGACATCGCTTCGAGAAACCGGACGCTTCCAGGTCGACCGTGAGACGCACCGCGCGCTGCGAGAACACTTCAGCGGCGACTACGTGACCAACGACGAGTCTCTCGCCACCATCCGCCGCGTGTGGGAGGAGCACGCCTACCTGCTCGACCCGCACACGGCCGTGGCGTGGGAGGTCGCCGAGCGGCAGCGCGCCGACAACCCCATGCTCGTGGTATCCACCGCTCACTGGGCGAAGTTCGGCGCTGACGTCTACCGCGCGCTCGCCGGGCTCGCCTGCGCAGATGCCCTGCCGCCTGCTGTCGCCCAGCTTTCAGGCGTCGAGATCCTCGCCGAGGTACAGGCGCTCGCGCCCGCGAGCGCCTGTGTCCCGCAGACACTCGCGGCGCTCAGTGGGGCGACCGAACGCTTCAGCACCGTGGTCGACGCGAGCCGCGAAGGCATCGAGCGCGCGATTAGTGAGTGGCTCGGCTAGCG
>JAGXSG010000004.1 GCA_018333995.1 Clostridiales bacterium
TGTCGTCCGTGCCCGCGTACTGCATGGTGAAGAACCAGTCGCCGTCAGGCAGGACGAACTGCACCTTGTAGTCGCCAGCCTTCAAGCTGTCGAACAGGAAGTAGCCGTTTGCATCTGTCAGCATCGTGTCGATGATCGCGACCGGCGCACAGAGTTCGTCGACCGACCACAGGTTCACCGTCACGCCCTCGATGCCCGGCTCGCCCTCGTCTTGGATACCGTCCTGGTCAAGGTCGTTCCAGACGAAATCGCCGAGCTCTGCGGGGGGCATCCAGTTGACCTTGAGCACCGCGGAGGCGGACTGCTCCGTCTCGATGATGGTGGCGGTGTTGTCATACCTCCACGAAGCGGGATCGGGGTCAACGTAATCGGCCCACGCAAAACACTCGCTGTAGGTGAACGTATCGCCGTTGGGCGCGCTGAGCATACCCAGCTCGACGGGTACGCCCGGGACACCGTTCAGTGACATGACGTCTTGGACAGTGATTTCGCCGTAGAGCTCCTCGGCAGGCGCACCCCAATCGATGGCGGCTTCTGCCATGTAATCGTCACGCTCGGTGGTGACGGTCACCTTGTTCACGCCCTCGATCGCCGAGGCGACGTCTACGTCGTAGGTGCCCACGAGGTCGTCACCGACGGCGAGCTCGTACGGGAAGATCACACCGCCGAAGTCGACCTCTATCGCAGAACCTCCGAGCACGTCTTCGACGCTTTCGATCATGGCCGGCAGATCACCGGTGTTCTCGATGGTGACCGTGCCCGAGACATTCCAGTCGCTGTCCGTATAGCCCTCATACGCCACATCGACGGTCCAGGTCGCGCACTCGTCACCGCTGCCATCGAACCACAGCCAGATCTTCGGGTACTGCTCCTCACCGATAGTGTGTCCGAACTTGGTCTCGACCCACTTGTCGATGGCCCACTCGTTGGTGCGGACGTAGGAGGTCACAGCGGTCTTGTCGACCGTGAGTTCCTCGAACAGCTCGTACATGCCAGCATCGATCGTCAGGTCGCTTGCGCCCGCCGCAAGCGTCACACAGTCGGTGATACCTGTGGCAGGATTGGCGTTGCTGTCGATCATGTCGTCCGTGCCCGCGTACTGCATGGTGAAGAACCAGTCGCCGTCAGGCAGGACGAACTGCACCTTGTAGTCGCCAGCCTTCAAGCTGTCGAACAGGAAGTAGCCGTTTGCATCTGTCAGCATCGTGTCGATGATCGCGACCGGCGCACAGAGTTCGTCGACCGACCACAGGTTCACCGTCACGCCCTCGATGCCCGGCTCGCCCGCTTCTTGGATACCGTCCTGGTCAAGGTCGTTCCAGACGAAATCGCCGAGCTCTGCGTACTCGAGCACCGTGACCGGGATGTTCTTGGTACCTGAGGCATAGTACGCAGGAGTAGCGTCGTAGCGCGCATAGTAATCCACCTTGGCTAGAGCCACGCCCACGCCCTCTTCGATGTGTGCCAAAGGCACCAGAAGCTCTGGATTAGTGGTCACGTTCCACGTGATGACCTGATTGACCTCGATCCTCAACCCGGTCGCCAGCACCACCGGTGTACCCGAAGCCGTGCCGTCCGGGCCCGGAGGCGTGAACGTCACATCGATCCACGCCGGGCTTGCTCCCTCAACGAATCCGGCGTTGAACGCGGCCACTGTATATGCGACCGAGCCGTCGCGATACTGCGTGTTGGGAGTCACGCTCAGAAACACGTCGACGCTATTCCCGACCACAGGCGTGACCTGCGACATCGCCGGAACAGCGACTCCCAACGTGAGCACCATGACCGCAAGCACGATCACAAGCCGTCTCCACTTGCCTCTTCCAACCATAGTAATTTCACCCCTAACTTCTTCACTACAGTGTCCATCGACACCATCGGGAGCGAACGTTGACGCCGCTCGTCTCCACTCGAGCCTCCATCCCACACACGAGCCGACACAGGCCTGATCGCCCGGTTCAGTTGCCTGACCTCCCTTCCCCACTTCCGCTGGACGGACGAGTGTGGTTCCCTGAACCACCCCCAACGCAAAGACCGACCCCGGAGGGTCGGTCTCACCATTAGCTCACCGCCCGGCCTGGGTGACCGGATCGCGCCAGACGGATCTTAGCTTCTCCCCCCTGAGCAGCCAGTGCTCAGAGATGCTTCCCCGCCGGGTATACCCGGGACGGGATACCCGCAGACATCTTCCAACGGATTACGAGCATGATTGCGACCAGCGGCTGTCTGATTCAGACGAGTAGCACTTCTCAGCGACGAACGGTTTCGATACCGGGGCGCGGCCATCGCTTGGCCTAAGGCGCCGCTCGTCGTCTGCGGCGGACGAAGACGAGCACCGTCGTGGCTACCGTGAGGACGACGAGCACCGGCGCCACGAGCGCGACGACGGTCGCAACGAACGCCGCCACGTCCTCGGCAAAGCTCACGAGCGGAGCGCCCGTACCGGCTGTCGACACGTTGACCGCAGGCCGGGCCGTCGCCTTCGCGGCGTGCACGCTTCCGGCGACGAGTACACCCGCGACGACCCAGACGGCCGGATGCACCCACTCGGCGTTCCCCGCCGCCGCCACGAAGAGCAGCCCTCCGGCCGCAGGCCGCACGAACGTCTGGATCGCATCGTTGACGTGGTCGACGGCCGGGACCTTGTCGGCCACCATCTCGATCGCCAGCAGCACCGCGATGAGCGCGATCGCCCACCACTCGCCGAGGAGCGCGTAGGGCTCGGCAAGCTCTATCCAGCCGAGCTGCTGCGCGACCGCGACGACCAGGAGCGGGATGTAGGCGTTGAGTCCCGCGGGGATGGCAAGTCCGAGTCCGGTGAGGATGTCCATGGCGTGAGCGCCTCCCTATTCCTCCCGCAGTCCCTCGCTTGCGAACATCTCCTCGGGGTGCACGTACGTTGCGAGCGCATCCTCGTAGATGCCCTCAAGCGCGGCTACCTCGGCCTCGATGAGACCTTCGATGCGCAGCGACTCCCCGCCGACCTCGCCGACGACCGAATACGGCACGCCGTGTGAGAGCGCTATCTCGATCACACGCTCGACATCGCTCTCTGCGACCGTCACCACGGCCCGGCCCTGCGTCTCGCTGAAAAGCGCGGCGACCGGCGGCAGCACACCGTCGTCGTCGCCCTCGCCAAGGTCGAGGTGGACGTCGGCGCCGATGCCACCCGCCATGCAGCTCTCGGCGAGCGCGACCGCGAGCCCGCCCTCTGCGCAGTCGTGCGCCGAGCGCAGCAGCCCTTCGCCGATCGCGGAGAGCAGCACCTCGCGCAGCGCCGCTTCGTGCGCGAGGTCCACGCGTGGCGGCGCTCCGGCAACCGTGTCGAACACAACCTTCAGGTACTCGCTCCCGCCGAGCTCTGCCTCGGTCTCGCCGAGGAGCACGATCACGTCGCCCGCCTCCTTGAACGCGAGCGTCGTGTGCTTTGAGACGTCATCGAGAATGCCTACGAGCCCGACGGTGGGGGTGGGGTAGATCGGCTGGCCAAATGACTCGTTGTAAAACGAGACGTTGCCGGAGATGACCGGTATCTCCCACGCGCGACACGCGTCCGCCATGCCGCGGATTGCCTCCGTAAACGTCCAGAAGACCTCTGGCTTCTCAGGCGAGCCGAAGTTAAGACAGTCGGTGATGGCAGCGGGCCGCCCGCCAGAACACGCCACGTTGCGCGCCGCCTCGGCGACCGCAATCTGCGCACCAACATACGGGTCGAGATAGACGTAGCGGCCGTTGCAATCGGTCGACACCGCGATGCCGCGCTCCGTGACCTCGCCGCGGCCGGGCAGTCCGATGCGCAAGACAGCCGCATCCGAGCCGGGCAACACCACGGTACCCTGCATGACCTGGTGGTCGTATTGCTCCCAGATCCAGCGGCGCGAGCAGATGTTTGGGCTCGCGAGCAGGTCGAACAGCGTCGCGGTGAGCATCTCGGGCTCGTCCGGATGATCGAACTCCGCGAGCGGGTCGAACGCGTGCAGCTCGTCGAGGTAGGCGGGGCGTTCGGCGGGCGGGTCGTAGATCGGCGCGTCGTGCGCGAGCGTGGCCGCGGGCATGTCGCCCACCACTTCGTCACCCTCACGGATCACAAACCGCCCAGTGTCGGTGACCTGACCGATGACGGTCGCGGGAAGCCCCCACCGCTCGCAAATGTCCTGGACCTCGCCGAGCTTCTCCGGGGTGACGACCGCAAGCATGCGCTCCTGCGACTCAGAGACCATGATCTCAAACGGCTTCATCGCGTCTTCGCGCTGCGGGACGAGCGTGACGTCGATCTCGAGCCCCACGCCGCCGCGCGACGCCATCTCGCTCGCACTCGACGTGAGCCCGGCCGCGCCGAGGTCGCCGAGGGCCACGAGCACGTCGCGCGAGAGCAGCTCAAGGCACGCCTCGATGAGCAGCTTCTCGGTGAACGGGTCGCCCACCTGCACGCTCGGCCGCTTCTCTTCTGCCTTCTCGTCGAACTCCTGACTCGCGAGCACGCTTGCGCCGCCGATGCCGTCACGCCCGGTCGTCGAGCCGATGAGCACGAGCAGGTTGCCCGGCCCGGCCGCGACCGCGCGCATGAGGTCTTCCTCGCGCATGAGCCCGATCGCCATCGCATTGATCAGGCAGTTACCCGCGTACGCCTCCTCGAAGTACACCTCGCCGCCCACCGTGGGCACGCCCAGGCAGTTGCCGTACCCGCCGATGCCGGCGACCGCGCCCTCGAACAGATAGCGCTGGCGCGGCTCGTCGAGCG
>JAGXSG010000005.1 GCA_018333995.1 Clostridiales bacterium
CGGACTATGCGTCACACCGCAAGTTCGCTACCATTCCACATGTTGACTTATAGTCAACAATCGAGGGGCAACCACACCTATCCGGTGCTTAGCGAAGGAGGCGTCGTGGCTGAAGAGACCGTAGGCAAGACCAAGAAGCCGTTCTACAAGAAGTGGTGGTTCTGGGCCATAGTAGTTCTCGTCGTAATCGCTGCGGCTTCAAGCGGCGGAGGCGACGACACGAACACTGCAGAGTCGCCCCAGAATGAGCCTGCTGCGACCGAGCCCGCGTCTGGTGAGGCCCCGGAGGCAGAGGCTGCTGAACCGGAGGAGCCGGCGGAGCAGGTAGCCAAGATCGGTGATGCACTTAAGGTCGGAGACCTCGTCTTCACCGTTAACGATGCTGTCATGACGACCGAGCTGAAGAGCCCGCTCGGTAACAAGACCGGCAACTGGATGGTTGTGACGGTCACCGTGAAGAACGAGTCGAAAGAGACGGTCACCATCGACTCTTCGTTCTTCAAGTTGCTCGAAAGCGACGGGACGGTGTACGAGACCGACAGCGATGGACTCATGTACCTCGACACCAACGACAACTTCTTCCTTGAGAAGATCAACCCGAAACTCGAGAAGCAGGGCAAGGTTCTCTTCGCAATCCCGGAGGGTGTCACCGACCTGCAGCTTCAGGTCCAGACCGGCGCTTTCGGGATGGAGAAGGGTATCATCAGCCTGTCCCAGTAGATTCGTTTCTGTGCAGTACGGACTTGAGCGGGGGGTGCCGTCGGGCGCCCCCCGCTTCCTTGTTGGGGCACGGCTAACAAGCGCTTCCAGCAGAAAGCGCCGCCCGTGTGCGGTATGCTCGGGTGGCAAGGCATCGAGGGGCGGCGCTTCAGCTGAAGCGCCGAGACGTTAGACCTACAGAATTGTCCAGCAGGATTCTTGCGGGTCCCTCACGCGTCCTCGGGTACCGGAATCGGCGCGATGAACTCCGCGCGCCTGGCCAAGCGCTCTTCAACCTTGACTGTGAGTGCCCACGTGCCGCCGGCGACCCAGAAAGGCCAGCACCAGAAATCGGTTCCCGTCAGAGCGTTGAGCAGGATAGAACCAAACGCGAGACCCGCCCATACGAGCAGTGCCTTGCGAAAGCGGGCCTTGTAGACGAGGTCGCGAGCCTCGACAGCATCCGGTGATTCCCGGTAGCGCAGGTACGCCCCGCGGAGCCACAAGATGCCCGCGGCGAGCACGGCGAGCAGCGAGAACCCGGCACCCGGATGAACCAGGTCGGTCCAAGCTCCCAGAGCAGTGCTGGCGATCATCACAGCGGCGCCGATGCTCGCACTGATTGCTATGACGTGCAGATCCAGGCGCGCGGTGTATACAGAGGCCGTAGGAATCTTGTCAGCAAGCTCCTCGACAGGCTCGAACTCCGAGACGAGCACAGACAAGTCGCCCACCGATGCAATCGCGACTCCGAGCGCCTCATCCTCGGACTTGCCCTGTGCAACGAGATCGCCCACCTTTGCCGTCAGGTCGGCGATGAGTTCCTCCTGCTGCTCAAGCACCTCGGGTGTCACCTTCACGCCCTGAAAGGCGCCCTGCACGTAGTACTTGATTGCTTCCATGGTCACTCCTTCTCGGCTTCACCGGAGACAAGGCGGTCGATTAGTCGGCGTGCACGCTTCCAGTCGGTCAGGTTGCGCTCGTATGCTTGCCTGCCATCAGCTGTGATTGCGTAGTACTTGCGACGACCGCCCTGGGACTCTTCGCCCCAGTAGGAGCGGATGAGCCCCTGTCCTTCGAGGCGGCGCGCGGCTGAGTACAGGGTCGGCTCCTTGAGTTCGTACTCGTTGTCGGACAAGAGCGCGACCTGCCTGCAGATGTCGTAGCCATAGCGGTCCTCGGCGCTCAGTAGGCCAAGTACGATGGTGTCGATGTGTCCTCTGATGAGGTCGCTGCTGATCGGTGTGTCGCCCACATCCGCACCTCCTTTCGACAACAACATGATGCATACTACTGTGTCTGTCAAGGTAGTATGCATGGCAAGTTTGCCAGTCGAAATGTCAACTGATCTGAGGTCTAACAAGCGCTTCCACACAGACGGCGCGCTGCGTGCGTTAGACTCGGGTGGCAAGCGCTAGCCGGCGCGCCGCTGGTGAAGCGCCAAGACGTTGGACAGACGGGGGACACGGGTGAGAGCCTCGAAGCTTATTGCGGTCGGACTGCTCTCGGCGATCATCTTGGCCTCGGGCTGCGTGCCGGGTTCAGCGCAACGGACGAGCAGTGATCCGGCCGAGCCCGCGCTGACGCCCGCCGTCGCGCCCACAGCCGAACCGCTTGAGGGATATGAGCTGCCGCTCGATGTCGCCACACTCGAGGCGGACATGGGCGATCCAAGCTCGATAGAGCGCCCTTCGGCGGACGACCCCAGCCCCTGGGGCCAGTGGTTGGTGTGGGACCGTCCTGACGGCACGCGGTTTCGCGCCCTCGCGGGCGACTACAGCCCCGACTCCACCGACAGCACCGCGGGCGTGTCCTACATTGAACTTCGCGCGAGTCCGCAGCTGGAGTCAGGAACGACGGTCGCGACGCCCACGATCCACGGCTTCACTCTGAACGGGACCGACATCCGTGAGGTCGACGAGGCTCTGCCCGAAAGCACGCCCAGCATGATGCACGACCGGCCTGAACTCGACCCCGATGATGTCTACCACGCATCGATCCTCTACGAGCAGGACGGGCTGTACACGTACTTCTTCTTCGATGACGTGGGCATGCTGGTTGGCGTGGGCCAGGCGGTGTTCTACATGGACGGCGCTGACTAGCCGCTGTCCAACAAGCGCATCCAGCGGACGGCGTGAACCGCTAGAGTGAATGCAGGCTTATCGGCCGCCGCTGATGCGCTACATCGTTAGCGCGACGGCCGGGGACCGTGAGGCGGGCTGACAGGCTCGCACGTACGCAGGGTCGAACAGCGGGGAGCGCAGGGGCGTTGCTCCTCGCCGCTAGCCGCTTTACTGAGTGAGGCTCGGTTTGCACGCGCCCGGGTGCCGCTCAGCGCGAAGGCGGGATACGGGCGATGCGGAAGCGCCCGGCGCGCAGAGCGTCACCGCCCGCTTTACGTTGTCGCGGCCACGCCGCTAACCAGCGCTTCAACTCGACGCGCAGGAGATTGGCGTATCCTGTAAAGGCAAGCCGCGCGAGTTAAGCGCCAAATCGTTAGGCCTACGTGAGGTGTCTCGGTTGGACAGACGTTGGCTCATTGGCTTCGCTTTCTTGGTCGCGCTAGTTGCCGCCAGTCTTCTCGGCGTGTTCACTGATCGGTTTGCCCTTGAGGCCGTTGCGGTCCTCGTCGTTGTTGCCCTTCTTGCGGGGATCCTGCCGTTCACCTTCGGCGCGATCGTTCAGCTGGCACTGCGGGAACGGGTGCTTCCGTCGGCGGCTCTTTGGCTCGGCTCAGCCGCTTTCGTTATTCTCACTGTCCTCACCGGTCAGCCCGAACTCACACTATTTGGCTCCCGCGTCCCCGGATACATGTTCCTGTTCGTGCTCTACGCTTGGTTTCTGGACCATGGCGCTCGGCTGGCGCGTTCGATTGTCAGACGCCGTGCCTCGAGGCTTGCAGCGAACGGGGAGGTCGAAGCCTAACAAAGGCATCGACGCAGACAAACCGGCCGTGTGAGGTATTCTCGGTTCGGAATGTTGCGTGGCCGGTTTGCTGGTCATGCCTAACACGTTAGGCTCACACGAATAGGGGGGACGATTGGCAACGCGAAACCAGGTGTTCGTGAGCTACAGCCATGCTGACAGCGAGCACCTTCAGAGACTCCGAGTCCACTTGCGCCCCTACGAGCGCGAGTCCCGACTCGCGCTTTGGGACGACACGAAGATTCGCACCGGAGACCGATGGCGAAACGAGATTGAGGCGGCAATGGGCCGCGCTGCAGTTGCCATCCTCTTGGTGTCGGCAGACTTCCTTGCGTCGGACTTCATCGCTGAGAACGAACTGCCTCCACTACTAGGGGCGGCAGCGGCAGAGGGAGTCCGCATTCTGCCGGTCATCGTCAAGCCGTGCGCCTTCGGCTCAATGAAGAGCCTGTTTGAGTTCCAGGCCGCCAACGATCCCAATGCTCCCCTCATCTCGCTTTCCGAGGCGGAGAGGGAATCCACCTGGGCTCGTGTTGCCCAAGATGCAGAAGCAGCAATACGCGAATTCGAAGCGAAAGCAACAGAGGCGGCCAAGTACGATCCGTACGATGACATCGTCTTTGGAGACTTCGGGTGGTCGGTCGAACTCATCGGCGGCGAGATCAGAGACCCCAAGATGATCGGCGGCTTCGATGTCTACACTTATCACCACATCGACGTCTTGGAGTACATGCCGCTGGCATCTGGCGTTCTAGCTGACATCGCCAATCGTGATGAGGTACTCGAGGCGGTAGCACGTCGCTTTCGCGAGGCAGGATGGGAGGGCGACGGCGACATCAGGATCATGTGGGTGCCCCCGTTTGCAGGTGCGGGGTCCGAAGACACGTATGGCGTTGCGGTCTGGTTCGTGAAGCAGGACAACAACGGGACTTCGTACTTGGCTTCGCCAGTTCCTCTGCCGTTCCCACGATTGCTCGAACAGCAGTACTAAGCGGGTGGAGCCTAACAATGAGATCAACCCGACTCGCTTCGCTCGCGGGTTATCTCAAACACGTTCGACCGACCCAGGATTCGGAGCCATCCATGCGTGAGGAAGTCGCTGCCAACTTGAGCCTCTGGGACGGCTGGACCGATCTCCACATGTCGGGAGCGTTCTACGACGTGGAGGGGTTTGTAGCCGACCCCGCGTCTCGACCATTCGACTGGGTGACCCGCAGCGTCGTGGGTGACGTGACCGGGAAGCGACTACTTCATCTGCAGTCGCACATCGGCATCGACACACTGGGTCTTGCACTCGCCGGTGCGGTGAACGTGATGGGGGTCGACTTCTCTCCGCGTTCCGTTGCAGCGGCGCAATCCATCGCTCGACGGCTTGATCTCCCCGTGCAGTTCGTTCAGGCAGACGTCACCGACTTGCCTGATGCCGTACCCAGGACCGCGTTCGACATTGTATTCACCTCTCACGGCACGATCATGTGGCTTCCCGATCTCAAGGGATGGGCCCGCTCGATCGCGTCGCGGCTTGCTCCGGGCGGCGTGTTTCACATCATCGACGCCCACCCGTTCCTGACGGTATTCGATGACCTCATCGAAGAGCCGCCTCTCAAAGTCGGTTATCCCTACTTCTCGCGGGAGCCCCACTACTTCGAGGAGCACGGGAGCTATGCGGATCGAACCGCCGACTTCGTTGCGGACTCGTACTTCTGGCAGCACACCGTCTCTGAGATCATCGGCTCGCTGCTGAGCGCCGGACTCAGGATCGAGCAGTTTTCGGAGTATCCGGTTGTTGCGTGGAAGGTTCTGGAGTTCATGGTGCAGGACGATGACGGTCTGTGGCGGATGCCGCCGGGCACTGGCGACATACCGCTGATGTTCTCGCTGAGTGCCTCACGCCCCTGAGATGCTCGCTTCTGTCATCCGGTCGGGCGGTCGAACAAAGGCATCGACGCAGACAAACCGGCCGTGTGAGGTATCCTCGGCTTGGAGCATGGCGTGGCCGGTTTGCTGGTCATGCCTAACACGTTAGAGCGACGGGATGCCTGGCCTGGAGTGCCAGCGCGATCCGTCCCGGGAGGTATGGGCGTAAGGGCTCCTCGGCAGGGAGCGGGCCAGCGCCAGCCGGGGTGCGTGCCGGAAGCGGGGGAGTGGGGCCGCCGGTGCCTGAAGGGTGTCAGCCGCGTGCTCTAACACGCGCTTCAACTCGACGCGCAGGAGCGTTCGGCCGCTTCGCGGTGTAAGCTGATGGCGCGCGAGTTAAGCGCTACATCGTTAGAGCGACGGGATGCCTGGTCTGGATTGCCAGCGCGATCCGTCCCGGGAGGCAGGGGCTTAAGGGCTCCTCGGCAGGGAGCGGGCCAGCGCCAGCCGGGGGTGTACGGAAGCGGGGGAGTGGGGCCGCCGGTGCCTGAAGGGTGTCAGCCGCGTGCTCTAACACGCGCTTCAACTCGACGCGCAGGAGCGTTCGGCCGCTTCGCGGTGTAAGCTGACGGCGCGCGAGTTAAGCGCTACTACGTTAGCGCGACGGCCGGGGACCGTGAGGCGGGCTGACAGGCTCGCACGTACGCAGGGTCGAACAGCGGGGAGCGCAGGGGCGTTGCTCCTCGCCGCTAGCCGCTTTACTGAGTGAGGCTCGGTTTGCACGCGCCCGGGTGCCGCTCAGCGCGAAGGCGGGATACGGGCGATGCGGAAGCGCCCGGCGCGCAGAGCGTCACCGCCCGCTTTACGTTGTCGCGGCCACGCCGCTAACCAGCGCTTCAACTCGACGCGCAGGAGATTGGCGTATCCTGTAAAGGCAAGCCGCGCGAGTTAAGCGCCAAATCGTTAGAGCCACAGCACCAACCTCGGGGGAATCACATGGCGGTTCGTGAACTCGGCGAGAGTGATCTGGATGCGCTTCTCGCTCTGTATGAGGACCTGCACTCGAAAGACGACCCGTTGCCCGCACGCCCCTCGGTGGAGCACACCTGGGAGAGCATCTTGGCGGGCGCCGGCAGCCACTACCTCGGTCACTTCCAAGAAGGCAAGCTCGTCTCGAGTTGCGCTCTGACCATTGTCCCTAACCTCACTCGCGGATGTCGGCCATACGCTCTGGTCGAGAACGTCGTGACGCAGGCGGAACATCGCCGCAAAGGCTACGCGACCGGCGTCCTCCGTCACGCGCTCGAACTGGCTTGGTCGGAGCGGTGCTACAAGGTCATGTTGCTCACCGGGCGCACAGACGACGGAATCCTCGCGTTCTACGAGGCTGCCGGCTTCAAGCCCGACGTGAAGAGGGGCTTCGTGGCGCTGCCCGGGGCTGGGCTCTAACAAGTGCTTCCAGCCGACTCACGCACGCGCTAGGCTGACACGGAGTCGCTCGTTCGCGGCTGAAGCACCGGACGTTCGACAGAAGCCGGCAGCTCCCCAACCTTGACGAGCCGGGGAGCTGCCTTCATGCTTGGGCTAGAAGCGTTCGCCCAAGACTACGGTCTTCGGCAACCACAGAAGCTGCGCAGCCTGGCAAGGATGAGCGCAGCTTCTGCATTTGTGGATGCAGACCGCCATGTAGCCTTCTTGGTTCATTGGCCTTCACCTCCTCTCAGCTAGAAGGGGATATCGTCCTCGAAGGTGGACTCGGTGACTTCCGGTGGTGTGGGCGCAACAATCGGCCCTGCCTCGAGAAGTGCCCACCAGTCCTCTGCGGACACTTCAGAGACCGCGCGGTAGGATCCGCGTTTGACCCTTCTGACAAGCCCCGCCTCACCTAATGCTCCTACGACCGCGTACGGCTTGTAGCCGGCGACTGTACCGCTGAGCTCTTCCACCATATCGGTCATCTGCCATGCCGCCTGCGCATGTTGGGAAATCCAATTGACCACGACATCGAACCCCCCGTGGTCCACTTCCTGCGTATAGGGGACCACTGACTTCTTGCCTTTGGCCTCCTTGACGAGCCTGTCGTCACGGATGCAGAAGCGAGGGTAGCCCTTCCCCCACCAAGTGCAGCCCTCGTCGTCCTCAGATGGCGACGGCGGATGCATCACCTTCGCGAACTCACTCTCAAGCTCCTTTAGGCTCTCGGCCAGCTTCAGTAACCTGGCCGCTTGGTCGTAGGAGCGGCTTTCATTGAGTACGTCGAACGCTGTCTGGCGGAGAGCCGCCTCCAAGGCTGCTATCTTCTCTTGTACCTGTTGCACTGAGTCCATTACTACTCCAATCCGTGTGCTGAAATCATCATAGCACATGTTCTACGCAGTAATCTCAACTATTGTAATCCATGTTGTAGAAAGTTTCTTAAAAGAAATACTTACGCACTGAAAGGGTTGCGAACAGCACGTATGTTCGAGCACCCCTTGACCGTGTACGGTCATTTGTGCGCCCCAAAACACTGAAAACAATACACAGTGAGTGGTATCGGGTTGGACTCTGTCGAACAAGCGCATCAACCTGACAACCAGAAGGTAGAATGCGAAAGAGAAGCGCGTGCGTTGCAGGTTATGCGCAACACGTTAGAGCGACGGGATGCCTGGCCGGGATTGCAAGCGCGATCTGTCCCGGGAGGCAGGCGCTTAAGGGCTCCTCGGCAGGAGGCGGGCCAGCGCCAGCCGGGGGTGTGCGGAAGCGGGGGAGTGGGACCGCCGGTGCCTGAAGGGTGTCAGCCGCGTGCTCTAACACGCGCTTCAACTCGACGCGCAGGAGCGTTCGGCCGCTTCGCGGTGTAAGCTGATGGCGCGCGAGTTAAGCGCTACATCGTTAGAGCGACGGGATGCCTGGCCTGGATTGCAAGCGCGATCCGTCCCGGGAGGCAGGGGCTTAAGGGCTCCTCGGCAGGAAGCGGGCCGGTGCCAGCCGGGGGTGTGCGGAAGCGGGGGAGTGGGGCCGCCGGTGTACGGACGGATGTCAGCCGCGTGCTCTAACACGCGCTTCAACTCGACGCGCAGGAGCGTTCGGCCGCTTCGCGGTGTAAGCTGATGGCGCGCGAGTTAAGCGC
>JAGXSG010000006.1 GCA_018333995.1 Clostridiales bacterium
GGGGCCACGGTCGCCGCCTTCGCGGCGGGGGCCACGGTCGCCGCCTTCGCGGCGGGGGCCGCGGTCGCCGCCTTCGCGGCGGGGGCCGCGATCCGAACGCTCACCGCCTTCACGCGGTTCGCGCGCCGGACGGGTGTCGGGCAATTCTTCGCCGCTGTCCTGATCGACAAGGCGCATCGAAAGCTTCACCTTGCCGCGGTCATCGACACCGATGACCTTGACCTTCACGACCTGGCCTTCCGACAGGACATCGGAGACCTTCTGGACCCGCTCATTCCTTATTTCCGATATGTGGACGAGGCCGTCCTTGGCGCCCATGAAATTCACGAAGGCGCCGAATTCCGGCATGCCGACAACCTTTCCGGTATAGATCCGGCCGATTTCGGGTTCCTGGATGATGCCCAGAATCCAGGCGCGGGCCGCTTCGATCTTCTCGGGATCGGCAGACGCGATCTTAACCGTGCCGTCGTCGTCGATGTCGACCTTGGCGCCGGTGGTCGCCACGATCTCGCGGATGACCTTGCCGCCGGTGCCGATGATGTCGCGGATCTTGTCCTTGGGAACGCTCAGCGTCTCGATGCGCGGAGCGTGGGCCGACATTTCCGGGCGCACCTCGGTGATGGCCTTGGCCATTTCAGCCAGGATATGTTCGCGGCCTTCCTTCGCCTGCGCCAGCGCGACCTTCATGATCTCTTCGGTGATCCCGGCGATCTTGATGTCCATCTGGAGCGACGTGATGCCCTGCGCGGTTCCGGCGACCTTGAAATCCATGTCGCCCAGATGATCTTCATCGCCAAGAATGTCGGACAATACCGCGAAGTCGCGCTTGCCCTTGGCGTCGGTCTCCAGAATGAGGCCCATGGCGATACCGGCCACGGGGCGCTTCAGCGGAACGCCGGCGTCCATGAGGGCAAGGCTGGCGCCGCAGACCGTCGCCATCGAGGACGAACCGTTCGACTCGGTGATGTCGGACAGCAGGCGGATCGTGTAGGGAAACTCTTCCTTGCTGGGCAGCATCGGGTTGATGGCGCGCCATGCAAGCTTGCCATGGCCGATTTCGCGGCGACCAGGGGCGCCGAAGCGACCGACTTCCCCGACCGAATAGGGCGGGAAATTATAATGCAGCATGAAACGTTCGTAGCGCAGCCCATCGAGTCCGTCGATCATCTGCTCGGCGTCTGCCGTGCCCAGTGTCGTGGTGACGATGGCCTGGGTTTCGCCGCGCGTGAACAAGGCAGAGCCATGGGTGCGCGGCAGGAAACCGACTTCGCCGACAATGGAGCGGACTGTCTTCGTGTCGCGACCGTCGATGCGTCGGCCGTCCTTCAGAATTGCGGTGCGGACGATATCGCCCTCGAGCTTCTTGAAAAGCTTTCCGGCCTTCTGCTGGGTGGCGCTGTCGGTATCCGCGAACAGCGGCTTCATCTTTGCCCTGGCGTCGGCCAGCGCCTGCTGGCGGTCGGACTTCTTGGTCAGCTTGTAGGCCGCCGTGATGTCCTTGCCGACTTCGGCCCTGATCTTCTTCAGCGTCGCGTCGGCATCGTCTGAAAGCTTCAGTTCCCACGGATCCCTGGCGGCCTTTTCAGCCAGACCGATGATCGCCTTGATGACGGGCTGAATGGCGCGATGCGCGAACATGACGGCGCCGAGCATCTCGTCTTCCGAAAGCTCTTTGGCTTCGGATTCGACCATCATGACAGCGTCATGCGTGCCGGCGACGACGAGATCGAGGCGACCTTCCTTCAGCTGTTCCCTCGATGGGTTCAGCTGATATTCGCCATCGGCAAAGCCGACGCGCGCGGCGGCGATCGGGCCCATGAAGGGCACGCCCGAGAGCGTCAGTGCAGCCGATGCCGCAACCATCGCCACCATGTCGGCCTCGTTCTCGCCATCATAGCTCAGAACCTGGCAGATCACGTTGATCTCGTTGTAGAAGCCTTCTGGAAACAGCGGGCGGACCGGACGATCGATAAGGCGCGAGGTCAGCGTCTCATGCTCGGTCGCGCCGCGTTCGCGCTTGAAGAAGCCGCCCGGAATGCGGCCGGCGGCAGAGAATTTTTCCTGATAGTGAACCGTGAGCGGGAAGAAATCCTGCCCCTCCTTCACCGACCTGGCCGCCGTGACGGCGCAGAGGACGACGGTTTCGCCGTAGGTGGCAAGAACTGCGCCATCGGCCTGGCGGGCAACCTTGCCCGTTTCGAGGATCAGCTTGCGGCCGCCCCATTCGATTTCCTGGCGTGCAATATTGAACATGATCAGATGTGCTTTCGATTCCCAGCCCCTGACCAGTCGCCAGAGGCAATTCAGACAAATGCCCGACCGCCCGATGCGGCGGGGCCGGGTTCGGCTGCGTTGTGCAGCCAGTTGCCCGGCAACCCGGGCGCAGGTCCGCCGCAAAAAGAGCGCGGACAAGGAAAAGACGGCCCCGGCGCCATCATCTGGCGACCGGGGCCGTCCTGGTTTCGCCTATTTGCGCAGGCCGAGCCTGGCGATGAGCGCCTGATAGCGCCCCACATCCTTGCGCTTCAGATAATCCAGAAGCGAACGACGCTTGTTGACGAGCATCAGGAGACCGCGACGCGAGTGGTTGTCCTTGGCGTGGGTCTTGAAATGCTCGGTGAGATTCTTGATCCGCTCGGTGATGATCGCGACCTGGACTTCCGGGCTTCCGGTATCGGCGGCGGCACGCGCATTGTCGGCGATAACCGCAGTCTTGCGGTCTGCTGTGATCGACATCATGATCTCCTTCACATCAAAAGTTGAATCCCCTCACGACGCGCACGTCGCAAAGCGAAACCTCGACCAGCGCAACCGGAACAGACCCGAGGGTTGCGATATAATGGCCAGATTTCACGCGGGGGCCCGATAGGCGCATTCCCCGGGAAAGGGCATACGCATCTTCAGGGTCGACCGGCAGAACCAGGATGTCGTCCAGTCCGGCAGTCAGCGGCAAAAGGGCCTGTTCAAGCGCGCCCCCATGCACCAGCCCGAGCCATTTGTCCAGCGGCAAGGCCTGTTCCAGCGTGAAGGGGCCGGCCATGGTCCGCCGCAACAGGCTGACATGCCCGACACTGCCCAGCGCCTCGGCCAGATCACGCGCGAGGCTGCGGACATAGGTTCCCTTGGAACAGCGAACATCGAAGGTCGCGCTGTCCGGCTCGGCAGAAACGAGGTCGAGGGCAAGAATCGTCACGTCGCGCTCGGCAAGCTCGGGCGGCCTTCCGGCCCGCGCCAGTGCATAAGCGCGCTCTCCATCCACCTTCAGTGCCGAATAGGCGGGCGGGCGCTGGCGGATCGGGCCCGTGAAGCGCGGCAGGATCGCGCGGATCGCATCCTGCGAAGGGCGCGCCGGGCTGGCTTTCACCACCTCCCCTTCCGCATCGTCCGTCGTCGTCGAGAACCCGAACGCCAGCGTGAAGCGATAGGCCTTGGGCCCGTTCAGCAGATAACCGGCGAGCTTGGTCGCTTCCCCCAGCGCGATCGGCAGCACACCCGTCGCCAGCGGGTCGAGCGTTCCGCCATGGCCGATCTTCAGTCGGCCCGATCCGGATTGGCCGATCTTCAGTCGGCCCGATCCGGACTGCCCGATCTTCAGTCGGCCCGATCCGGACTGCCCGATCCTGGCCTTGCCATAGCCGCCAGTTCGCATGGCCCATTTCAGCTTGCCCACAATCTGCGCCGAGGTCGGTCCCAGCGGCTTGTCGACTACCAGCCAGCCGCTGGGGAGCCCGCCTTCGGGGAGCAAGTCATGCGGCCCGCTCATCATCGCATCGGATGATGCTGCGGCATCATCGGGCGCAGCGGTTGCCGGCAGGGCTACCGAATGTCGGGGGGCGGGCTTCAATGCGCCGCTCCCCAGTTGGGCCCCGTCCCGATCTCCACGCCAAGCGGGATGCTGAGCCGCAGAGCGGGGCCGGCAGCTGATTCCATGACGGTTCGGATGGTATCGGCCGCCGGGGCAATGTCAGCCTCCGGCACTTCGAACACCAGTTCGTCGTGCACCTGCAGCAGCATGCGCACGCCCGTCAGGCCGGCCAGCGCCAGCGCGGGCTCCATGCGGACCATCGCGCGCTTGATGATGTCGGCCGCAGTGCCCTGCACGGGCGCGTTGACTGCCGCCCGCTCGGCGCCGGCGCGTTCGGACTGCACCTTGGAGCGGATCATCGGCACATGGATCCGGCGCCCGTAAAGGGTTGTGACGAAGGCATTTTCCTTCACTCTCGCGATGGTCTCGGCCATGTAGCGGCGGATGCCGTGGTAGCGGTCGAGATAACGCTCGATGAAATACTGCGCTTCGCTGCGCGAAATCCCCAGCCGCTGGGCGAGACCGAAGGCGGAAATGCCGTAGATGATCGAGAAGTTGATGGTCTTCGCCCGGGCGCGCAGGTCACGATCCACCGGGGCGTCGGGCGCGAGCCCGAAAATCTGGCGGGCGGTCAGTGCGTGGATGTCCTGCCCCGAGGCATAGGCCTCTTTCAGTTCGGGCACGTCGGCGATGTGCGCCATCAGCCGCAATTCTATCTGGTTGTAGTCGGCCGCCAGGATCACACTCCCCGGCTCCGCCACGAAGGCGTCGCGGATGCGGCGGCCCATTTCGGTGCGGATCGGGATATTCTGGAGGTTGGGATCGGTCGAGGCCAGCCGGCCGGTCGTGGTGGCGGCCATCGAATAGCTGGTGTGAACACGGCCCGTATTCGGGTTGATCTGCTGCTGCAACGCCTCGGTATAGGTGGAGCGCAGCTTGGAGACCTGCCGCCACTCCAGCAGCCTGGCGGCAAGCTCCGGGCCGGGCCCGCCGCTTTCCAGCGCCGCCAGCCGTTCGAGTTCGGTGACGTCCGTCGAATATTGACCGGACTTGCCCTTCTTGCCGCCGGGCAGGCCCAGCCTGTCGAACAGGATTTCGCCAAGCTGCCTCGGGCTGCCCAGCGCAAATGGCTGCCCGGAAAGTGCGTGCACCTCGCCTTCCAGCCGCGCCATCTCGCCCGCGAACTCGGCCGACATGCGTGAAAGCTCGGCGCGATCCACCTTGACGCCCGCCATTTCCATGCGCGCCAGCACCGGCACCAGCGGCCGGTCGCACCATTCGTAAACCCGCGTAACCTGGTTCCGCCACAGCCGGGGGCGCAACCGCCGCCACAGCCGCAACGTCACATCCGCGTCTTCGGCAGCGTAGCGGGTCGCCGCATCAAGTGGCACCTGCGCAAAGCCGATCTGCGCCTTGCCGCTTCCCGCGACGTCCTTGAACGCGATCGGCGTGTGGCCGAAGTGGAGCACCGAAAGCTCATCCATCCCGTGGCCGTGCAGGCCGCCGCCCAGCGCATAGGACAGCAGCATCGTATCGTCGAACGGCGCGATGGCGACACCATGTTTCGCCATCACCACCATGTCATATTTCAGGTTCTGGCCGATCTTCAGCACCGTGGGATCTTCCAGCAGCGCCTTCAGCGGCGGCAGCGCCTGCGCGATGGCAAGCTGCGCGACGGGCTCGGCAAGCAGCCCTTCGCCCGACACATGCGCGACCGGCACATAACAGGCCCTGCCCGGCGCAATCGCAAGCGAGAATCCGACCAGCTCGGCCGCCATCGAATCGATGCTGCTCGTCTCGGTGTCGAAGGCGACCGCGCCCAGCCGCCGCGCTTCATCGATCCACCAGAGCAGCCTGTCCCGGGTGATGACGGTTTCATGGGCGTCGGGATCGAAGGGCGGTTCCTCCGGGGCATCCGGCTCGGCCCTTGGCCTGGCGATGCTGTCGGCCGCCGCCCGGCCCGGATCGCCCAGCTTTGCCAGCAGGGAACGGAAGCCGTGCCGTGCCAGGAATAAGGCCAGCTTCTCCCGGTCCTCCCGATGGTCGAGCTTCAGGTCAGCCAGCGGCGGCTCGAGCGGCATGTCGCGCTTCAGCTCGACCAATATGCGCGAAAGCCGCGCGGCTTCTGCGTGCAGCTCCAGATTCTCGCGCAGCCTGGGTCGCCTGATCGCCGCCAGATTGGCCAGAACGCCCTCCACCGTGCCGAACTGGTTCACGAGATCGGCGGCGGTTTTCGGGCCTATGCCGGGAACGCCGGGCACATTGTCGGCGCTGTCGCCCATCAGCGCCAGCACTTCGGCAAGGCTGGCAGGCGGCACGCCCCATTTTGCTGTCACCTCGGCCTCGGCGAAGCGCCGGTTCTGCATGGTGTCGAGCATCGTGACGCCGGGGCGCACAAGCTGCATCAGGTCCTTGTCGGAGCTCACGATGGTGACGGTCATGCCGGCCAGCACTGCGGCTTCGGCATAGGATGCGATCAGGTCGTCGGCCTCGTAATCGGCCTTTTCGATGCAAGGCACGCCGAGCGCGTTCACCGCGTCGCGGATCAGCGGGAATTGCGGAACCAGATCCTCGGGCGGTTCGGGCCGGTTCGCCTTGTAGTCGGCGTACAGCGCGGTGCGGAAGCTGCGCCTTCCGGCATCGAGGATGACGGCGAGATAATCATCCTCGGGCGATTTGCGCGCCGCCTCTATCAGGCTCCACAGCATGGATGTGAAGCCGAACACGGCACCGACGGGCGTTCCTTCCGGGTCGGTCAGCGGCGGCAGTCGATGATAGGCGCGAAAGATGAATCCGGAGCCATCGATGAGCGTGAGGTGGGGCGGAGTTGCCATCGCCACCGTCCTAGCCGGGGCTTTGGGGGATTGCGAGGGGGCGCGCAGTGGCGTTTATGACCCGCGGGAGGAATCACATGACAGAACAGTTGCCCGCGATGAACATCGCAAAACCCTGGCCCGCGATGAACATCGCAAAACCCTGGCCCGCGATGAGCATCGCAAAACCCTGGCCCGCGATGAGCATCGCGCAGGCAACCATGTTGCTGACCGCGCCGGGCGCGCCGTTCGAAATGGAGACAGTGACCATAGGCGGCCGCCCCACCCGCACATGGAAGAACGCGCCGCCCACGCTGCAGCACTGCTTTGCCCTGGGGCGCGCGCACGGAGAGCGGATATTTCTGGTGAACGAGGACGAGCGCATCAGCTTCGAAGCCTTTGCGCGGGCCGCCATCCACCTGTCCGGGCATCTGAAAGCGCTGGGAATCGGCAAGGGAGACCGCGTTGCAATCGCCATGCGCAACATTCCCGAATGGCCGGTCGCCTT
Organism: Clostridiales bacterium; assembly: GCA_018333995.1. Taxonomy (NCBI): domain Bacteria; kingdom Bacillati; phylum Bacillota; class Clostridia; order Eubacteriales; species Clostridiales bacterium. The sequence continues at coordinate 7,127 of JAGXSG010000006.1, forward strand.
CTATGCAGCACAGCTGGTCGGTGCGATCGCCACACCGCTGAACGCCTGGTGGACAGGCGGGGAACTGGAATATGGCCTTGCCGATTCGGGCGCGGCGGCCCTGATTGCCGACATCGAACGATGGGAGCGGGCGGCGCCGCACATGGCGGCGCTGCCGGAGTTGAAACATATTCTGGTCTCTCGCGGCGGGGACAGCAGCCTCGAGGCCGTTATCGGCGCGCCGTCAGGCTGGGCAAATCTGCCCGATGTGCCGACACCCG